>JAHFEP010000061.1 GCA_023248415.1 Nitrospirota bacterium | reverse complement strand
CAATCCTCTTATCCACAACCTCTAAAAAGAGGTTTATCTTTGCAGGCGCAAGGAGTTTCATATTCCTCAACTTTTCATTTTTCATTTTACATTTTTAATTTCTTTATTGCCTCTTCTGCTGCTATTTGCTCTGCCTCTTTCTTGCTTCTTCCTCTGCCTTTTCCAAACGGCTTATTGCCAATCCAAAGTTCAATCTCAAATATCTTCTCGTGCTCCGGACCCTTTTCGCCTGCTACTTTATATACCGGCAGAGACAATCTGTGCCTTTGACAGAACTCCTGAATCTCGGTTTTAAAATCAAAGGATACCTTGCTTTCTGCAGATATTTTTATTATATAATCAAAGTTTCTAATAACAAATGAGGCGGCCTCATTCAGCCCGCAGTCAGAATAGATGGCAGCGATAACTGCCTCAAGGGCGTTTGCAAGTATGGAATTCTTATTTCTGCCGCCGCTCTGCTCCTCGCCGCTGCCTAAAAGCAGAAAATCACCAAGGTTAATCCTCCTTGCAATATCAGCCAACGTTAATTCATTTACAACCATTGCTCTTATCTTTGACAATTCGCCTTCCAGGAGATGAGGATAGGTCTTTATAAGATATTCACTGACAATAAGATTGAGCACTGCATCACCCAAGAATTCCAATATTTCGTTATCTTTCCGATTTTTGTTCTTCTTCTCATTGATATACGACTTGTGTGTTACAGATTCAATAAGGAGGTTGGTATTATGAAAGAAGCAGCCGAGCCTCTTCTGGAAGTTTACTAATTTATCTTCTAACATTTATGAAGAGCCTGTTGAGCCATTATTTTTCAAACTTTTTAAAGACCAAAGAGGCGTTTGTACCGCCGAAACCAAAGGAATTGGACATCGCAGCATCCACCTTTGCCTGCCTTGCATTGTTCGGAACATAATCAAGGTCGCACTGAGGGTCAGGATTCTCATAATTAATTGTAGGATGAATTATTCCATTAACAATTGTCAATATGCTGACAACAGCCTCAACGCCTCCTGCTGCCCCAAGCAGATGGCCTGTCATAGATTTTGTAGAGCTGACAGGCACCTTATATGCATATTCGCCAAAGAGCCTTTTTATAGCCATTGTCTCTAATTCATCATTAAACCTTGTAGATGTGCCGTGGGCATTTATATATTGTATTGAGGTTTTGGGCAGACCAGAATCTTCAATCGCTGCCTTCATGCATCTATAGGCGCCGTCACCGTCAGGGGATGGAGCAGTAATATGATATGCGTCTCCTGTCATGCCATATCCAATAACCTCTGCATATATCCTTGCCCCGCGCCTTTGGGCAAATTCAAGCTCCTCAAGCATCAATAAGCCGGCAGCCTCGCCCATTACAAATCCGTCCCTCTTTGCATCAAATGGCCTGCTCGCCTTCTTTGGCTCATCATTATTTGTAGAGAGCGCCTTTGCAGCGCAGAAGCCTGCAAAGCCAATCGCAGTAATACATGCCTCTGAACCGCCTGCAATCATTGCATCAGCATCGCCGCGCTGGATTATCTTAAAGGCATCTCCTATTGCATGTGTGCCTGATGCACAGGCAGTTGCCACAGCGCTGTTAGGACCCTTCAGGCCGTAACGGATAGCTATCTGTCCAGCAGCAAGGTTGATTATAACAATGGGTATAAAGAAAGGCGAAACCCTTCTCGGGCCGTTCTCAAGGAGCCTCTTATAAAAAAATTCAATGGATGAGAGGCCGCCCATGCCGGATCCAACAATAACACCAATCCTTACAGCATTCTCACCTGTAATAATCAATTTGGAATCATCCATTACCATCTGGCTTGCAGCAACTGCAAGCTGGATGAACCTATCCATCTTTTTTATCTCTTTCTGCTCAATATAATCAGCAGGCTCAAATCCCTTTATCTCGCCCGCTATTCTGGATGTCATATCCTTTGCGTCAAAATGCGTAACCTTGTCTACGCCTGACTCGCCCCTGCGCATGGCATTCCAGTTTTTTTCAACCCCAATGCCAAGCGGGGTCAGCATGCCTAATCCTGTGACAACAACCCTCTTTTTCAGAGAATCACCTCCAAGCCCATTAAATAATATAGGGGCGGCAGCAACCGTCCCTATAATCTAAATTATCTGAAAAATTTACTTAAACCTTTTCTTTGATATAATCAATCGCATTCTGAACTGTCGCTATCTTCTCTGCATCCTCATCTGGTATCTCTATGCCAAACTCCTCCTCAAAAGCCATGACAAGCTCTACTGTGTCCAGAGAATCCGCCCCTAAATCATCCACAAAGGATGACTCAAAATTTACCTCATCCTCGCTAAGACCCAACTGCTCAGCAATTATCTTTTTTACCTTCTCATCAACATTTGCCATTAATACCTTCACCTCCTTTAAAATTTTTCTTTTTATTACATCCACATTCCGCCGTTTACATGTATTACCTGTCCAGTAATATACCCTGCCCTGTCAGAGGCAAGAAACTTTACTGCATTTGCCACATCCTCTGATGTGCCAAGCCTTCCCATTGGTATCTGTTTCTGCAGATTATCACGGACATCCTGAGAAAGCGCCTGCGTCATTGCAGTATCAATAAAACCAGGGGCTACTGCATTTACATTTATACCCCTGTTTGCATATTCCCTTGCAACAGTCTTTGTGAGGCCAATCACGCCTGCCTTTGATGCAACATAATTTGCCTGGCCTGCATTTCCCATAACACCGACAATAGATGCAATGTTTATTACCTTGCCGCTCCTCTGCTTTGACATAGGCCGAATTACCGCCTTTATACAGTTAAATGTGCCTTTTAAATTTATATCCAATACAAGGTCCCAATCCTCTTCCTTCATCCTTACAATCAGATTGTCCCTTGTGATGCCTGCATTATTAACAAGTATGTCTATCTTTTTAAACTCTCCTATAACCTTATCAATCATCCCCTCTACTTCTGCAAAATCAGCAACATTTGCCTTTAAAGCAAGGGTCTTTACACCCATAGCGCCAATCTCTTTTGCTGTCTCCTCTGCCTTTTCAAGATTGACATCGGATATTACCACATCAGCGCCATCACGGGCAAGTGAAATGGCAATTGCCTTTCCAATACCTTGGGCAGCGCCTGTAATTAATGCAACCTTCCCTTTCAACTCCATTGAATCTCCTTTAATTGTTCAATGCCCTTTTTATCCTCTACATTAAATATTCTGACATTTTTATTAATCCTCTTGACCAAACCTGTCAAGACTGTGCCAGGTCCAGCTTCAATGAATGTATCCACACCCATTTCTATCATACGCAAAACAGAATCTACCCAAAGCAACGGATATGAAAGCTGTCTTATAAAAGAGTCTTTAAGTGTTGATGAATCTGTAATTGCCTTTGCATCAGCATTATTAATTAGCGGCATACTCAGATTTTTAATATCAATCTTGTTTAATTCTTCTTCTAATCTTCTGCCAACAGGCTCCATCAATTTACAATGCGACGGCACACTTACTGAAAGCGGAATTATCTTTTTTGCGCCCTTCCCTTTTGCAAGCTCCATAGCCTTTTGAACAGCCTTTTTCTCTCCTGCAATAACTATCTGAATCGGTGAATTAATATTTGCAGGAGATACTATACCCTCTTTTGCTGCCTCTTTGCATACACTATTTAGTGCCTCTTTGTCAAGTCCAATTATTGCAGCCATCATTCCAGAGCCTTCTGGATATGCCTCCTGCATAAATTTCCCCCTGTTTTTGACTAATAATACTGCATCAGAAAAAGATATGCCGCCTGCTGCAACTGCTGCTGAATATTCACCAAGACTGTGCCCTGCAACAACAGAGGGCTTTATACCATGTCTTTTGAGAACCTCAAAGGCTGCAATGCTTACAGTCAATACTGCAGGTTGTGTATTCTCTGTTAAATCAAGCGCTTCTTTTGGGCCGTTGAAGCAAAGCTGTGATATAGAATAACCGAGCCTCTTATCAGCCTCATCAAATATCTTCTTTGCCTCATCATAATTCTCAAAGAGCTCTTTTCCCATGCCAGGATACTGAGAACCCTGGCCAGGAAATATAAATGCAATCTTTTCCAATCTGTCCTTAACCGCCTTTCCTATCCCACCCTGTTTTGCAGATTCTTTAAGATTGCCTCTGCCTCAGACATTATCTCTTCAACAATCTCTTTTGAGCTCTGCCTCTTTTTAACAAGTCCTGCTATCTGGCCGCACATTACAGAACCAAAGACCATATCGCCTTCAACTGCTGCAGAACGGAGTTTTCCAGCGCCGAGCTTTTCAAGCTCTTCTACACTCGCACCCCCTGCCTCAAGCCTCATAAATTCTTTGGCAAGCCTATTTTCAATTATCCTTACAGGATGACCTGTCTTTCTGCCTGTAATAACTGTATCCCTGTCCCCTGCCTTTATTACCATCTCTTTATAATTTTCATGCACAGTGCATTCATTGGCAACAATAAACCTTGTGCCAATCTGAACGCCCTCTGCGCCAAGCGCAAAGGAAGCAGCAACACCCCTGCCGTCTCCGATGCCGCCTGCGGCAATTACAGGCACCTTCACTGCATCAACTACCTGAGGAACCAAAGCCATTGTTGTCAATTCGCCGACATGGCCTCCTGATTCAGTCCCTTCAGCAATCAAGGCATCAGCTCCGCCGCGCTCTAATCTTTTTGCAAATGCTACTGACGGAATAACAGGAATCACTTTTATACCCTTTTTATGAAATGCCTCCATATATATGCCTGGATTTCCCGCGCCTGTTGTAACAACAGGAACGCCGTCATTTTTTACTACCTCAACAAGCTCTTTAATCTGCTGAGACATGAGCATGAGATTTACACCAAAGGGCTTTGATGTCAGCTCCTTGGCCTTTTTTATCTCATTTCTTAAGATTTCAGGTGTCATTGCAGCAGAGCCAATTATCCCGAGGCCGCCTGCATTTGAAACAGCAGCAGCAAGCTCTGCAGTAGAAACCCATGCCATCCCGCCCTGTAAAATGGGATATTTTATATTCAACAGTTCACATATTCTGGATTTTATCATTCACACCCCTCCCCTTTTATTACCAACGCACCAATGCCGAAGCCCAAGTCAACCCAGCCCCAAATGCCTCAAAAATAATAATATCGTTTTTCTTCACCCTGCCGTCCCTCACTGCCTCGTCTAATGCCATTGGCACAGATGCAGCAGAGGTATTGCCGTATCTTTCAATATTCAGAACAACCTTGTCCATTGGCAGCTCAAGCCTCTTTACAATGGATTGAATAATCCTTAAATTTGCCTGATGAGGGATTACCCAGCTTATATCAGAAGGCTTCAGATTGTTATATTCAAGGGCTTCTATTATAACTGACTCCAGTGATTTTACAGCAACCTTAAATGTCTCATTGCCCTTCATCCTCATATAGATAAGCTTATCATCAATTACCTGATGAGAAACCGGGTGCCTTGAACCTCCCCCGGGTGTATATAAAAAATCCCACATTGAGCCGTCAGTATGCAGGTGTGTAGAAAGAATGCCCCTCTCTCCATTCTCAGCCTGCAAAATAACAGCGCCTGCCCCGTCGCCAAATAGAATGCATGTATTTCTGTCGGTCCAGTCAATCATCCTTGAAAGGACCTCTGCGCCAATAACAAGGGCTGTCTTGTATGTGCCGCTCTTTATGAATTGGTCTGCAATGGATAAGGCATAAATAAAGCCTGAGCATGCAGCAGATATGTCAAATGCCACTGCATTCTTTGCGCCAATCTTATTTTGTATAATGCTTGCTGTTGATGGAAAGAGCATGTCAGGCGTGACTGTCCCGACAATTATAATGTCAATAGCCTCTGGTTTTATGCCTGCCATCTCTATGGCATTCTTTGCTGCCTTTATAGAGAGGTCGGATGTTGCCTCATCCTCTGATGCAATCCTTCTTTCTTTTATCCCTGTCCGCTCAATTATCCATTCATCAGAGGTGCTGACCATCTTTTCAAGGTCAAAATTTGTAAGGACCTTGGAAGGGGCATAGGCGCCTGTCCCGATTATCCGCGACCTTTGCATCCTTACGCAGTGCCCCTCTTTATGCTGGAATTTTTCTTCCTTTTGTATATATTCATGCTCTTTAAGATATCGCTTTGAATATGCTCTATTACCCTGCTTTCATGAAATTCCTTTGCTACTTTAATTGCATTCTTTATTGCCTTTGGAGAAGACCTGCCGTGCGATATTATAGATATGCCATTCACGCCAAGAAGAGGAGCGCCGCCGTATTCTGAATAGTCAACCCTCTTCCTGAAATTTATAAATGCAGGCTTTAAAAACATATACCCCAGTCTGCCGAATCTTGTATTTGCAATCTCCTTTTTAAGCATCTTGCCAATGGCGTCTGCAAGCCCCTCGCTTATCTTCAATGCCACATTGCCTATGAAGCCGTCGCATACAATAACATCTGCATTGCCCTGATAAACATCCCTTCCCTCAACATTGCCGATAAAATTTATATCTGCCTCTTTTAAATAGCCGAAGGCCTCCTTTGTAACCTCATTGCCTTTTGTTGCCTCTTCGCCGATGCTTAGAAGCCCTATCCGCGGACTTGTTTTCTTGTATATATACTTGGCATAAATATCGCCCATTATTGCAAACTGAAAAAGATGCTCAGCCTTGCAGTCAACATTTGCGCCAACATCTATCATAATGGTTGTTCCTGAAATTGTCGGAAGGAGCGTTGCTATTGCAGGCCTCTCCACGCCTTTGATTGGGCCTAATACAAAAAATGAGGCTGCCATTGCAGCGCCTGTATTGCCTGCGCTTATAACAGCAACAGCTTCTTTATCCTTCACAAGCTTTGTTGCAACCCAGATAGAAGAGTCCCTCTTCTTTCTGATAACCATAGAAGGCGTATCATGCATGTCAACGACCTGTGAAGCATGAGTAATGGATATAGAACAACCTTCTGTATTATGTTTTGCAAGCTCTGAAGAAACAGCATCCCTGTCTCCAACAAGGATTAATGCAACATCGTATTCCTTTGCTGCAAGGACTGCCCCCTCTACTATAGCTGCAGGGGCGCGATCTCCGCCCATCGCATCTAAAGCAATCTTCATATCTCTCCTGTTTATTAAATAACGATGATTTTATCTTAAGCCTGCTGGGCCTCTTTAATCAGAATTACCTCTTCACCTTTATAGGTCCCGCAATTACCACAGGCGCGATGGGGCAGCTTTGGCTCGCTGCACTTTGGACAGGCAACTAATGTCGGAGCGCTTAAATATTTATGCGTCCGCCTTTTGTCTCTTCTTGCTTTTGATATTTTATGTTTTGGATTTCCCATTTTTAAAATTCCTCCTAACTATTTCTTTAATAAGTTCTTTAGCGCTGCGAACTGTGGATTTATATTCTCCTGCCCGCAATTGCACTCCTTTATATTAAGATTCTGGCCGCAAACTGGACAGATTCCTTTACACGATAGACTGCACAAAGGCTGCATAGGTATTGACAGAACAATCTGCTCTTTAATCAAATCATCAATGTCAAAGGTATCGCCTTTATAAAAACCGATTTCCATATCTCCCTTACCCAGCTCAAGCTCATCTTCATCAGAGCCTTTGGGAAGAGGCATATAATTAACAGAAAAATTGGGGTTAATTGTAACTGTAAATACCTTCAGGCATCGGCTGCATTCCATTCTTAATTCTGCTTCTATACTGCCGTTTATAAATAAAGCATCTGCACTCTTTATTATATGTGTGTCTATCTCTATATCCTTATTAACATATTCGGATACAGAGAACTGCTCAGGATTCTCCTTATATCTTAAATGTAGCCCCTCCTCAGGTATATCTTTTAACTTAACAAGCATCTTCTAATCCCTTAATTTATTTAATTTTTCCTGATATATCTTAGAGTTAGGCTGTGGAATTATACTTAAGCCCCCCCTCTTTTGTCAAGGGAAAAGATTTTCCTTTTCTTTGAGCCAAAAAAGCTTTATAATTAAACACCTAAAAAGATTATCAGATAATCAAATGAGCAAAAACAGCCATATTATAACAAATTCATACGGTAATTCCAAAATTATTGTGGTATTGTTTCTTTTAGCAGTAGCAGCAGCCATATATCTTAGCTACATGCTTTTACCACATTACCTTAGCTATTATAGCTTTAAGGACACTATACAAGAAAAGGCAAAATTCGCACAGGTTATGAAAAACGAGGATGTTTTAAATGACCTGTATAAAAAGGCAAAGGAGCTTGATTTGCCTCTTGAAAAGGAGGATATAATTGTCAAAAGGGAAGAAGGCAGACTGCATATAACCGCAGAATGGGATGTAGAGATAGAATTCGTCGGCGGATACAGCAAGACCATTAAATTTACCGTTGACGTTGGCGGAATAAAATAATTTATCACCAATCTGTAAGTGATAAATCTGCCTGTGCATTTAAATCTAAATCAGCGATTTTTTCTTTAATAAGTTTTTGATAACCAATGCCTGCAATCATTGCGCCATTGTCTGTGCAATAAACAGGTGAAGGGATATGAACCTCAAAACCTTCCTTTGCTGCCTTTTCTTTAAGTTCCCTTCGCAACTGGCTGTTTGCTGCAACACCGCCTGCAATAACAATATGCTTTGAACCATTTTTTCTTGCTGAACTGATAGCCTTTGATACCAATACATCAACCACTGCCTGTTGAAAGCTTGCAGAAACATCAGAAAGGATTATCTTCTCCTCAAGACCCGATATCTTCATGCCCTTTACATATTCCATTACAGCAGTCTTTAAGCCGCTGAAGCTGAAATCAAAGGAATCCTTTAATGCTCTTGGAAAATTCAAGGCATTGGGATTGCCATTTATTGCCAATTTATCTATAACAGGCCCTCCAGGATAACCCAAGTTAAGCATCTTTGCAACCTTATCATAAGCCTCGCCAGCAGCATCGTCATATGTCCTGCCGAGTTCTTCATATCTGCCATAATCCTTTATAAGATAAAGACTGGTATGGCCTCCGGAAACTAAAAGGCAGACAAAAGGGAATGGCAGCACAGATTTTTCCAAGCCAATGGCAAAGATGTGCGCCTCAAGGTGATTAACTGCAATTAATGGTATGTTAAGAGAATATGCCAAAGCCTTGCCAAAGGATGCGCCAACAAGAAGCGCGCCAATAAGCCCTGGCCCGTTTGTTACAGCAATTGCATTGATGTCGGCAAGTTTAACGGCTGCCTTATTAATCGCCTCTGCAACAATGGGATTAATTATCTCTATATGCCTCCTGCACGCAAGCTCAGGCACAACACCGCCGTATTTGTTATGAATATCTATCTGCGATGAAATTATATTAGACAGAACCCTTTTTCCATCCTCAACAACAGCAGCAGAGGTCTCATCGCAGGAGGTCTCAATACCTAAAACTAATGACATGGCGGTATTATACTATTACTGTTTAAAATTTATCAACTACCAAAAAGCAAATCTTCTTTATCTTTGAATTTCCCTTTATTGTATGATACAATTTTCAAAATCCAGTGTATAATCAGAAACTACTCAGCAACCATTTAATAGTCTTTTCCAATTATTCTTATGTATAAAAAAATCCTCTCAGCAGTCAACGAACATATAAACTCAGAGATAGCTGCAAGATATGCCTTAAACCTTGCAAAGGCATGCAAGGCAAAGCTTTACCTATGTTTTATTGCAGAGAAAGATACATCTCCCACAAGCATAGAAATGGCTGAAAATGCCATAAAAAGACTCTTTATTATGGCAAGGGAGATGGATATTAAAGTGGAAAGCATAACAGCGACAGGAGATCCTTTAAAAGAAATTGAAAAGATTGTTAAACATGAAGCAATTGATATTGCCTTTGCTGCTACAAAAAGAGAGGATATTGAAAAGAGGTTCTATGCAGGCACATTTGCAAGAAGGCTGTCACTAAATCTCTCATGCTCTGTAGCGCTTGTAAGGGTTGTCCACATTGGAAGGCTCCATCCTAATAAGCTCCTCGTTCCTTTAAAGGGAGGTGATGGCCATATAAAAGAAAGGGCGCATTTTATTGCAAAGATGGCAGAGGGTTTTGAGTCAAAGGTCTTTGTCTTTCATGCAACAAAGCCTATAACAAAATTCTTTCATGGAGAGATACATATTACACCACTTGAATGGGAAAAAAGGCTCCCTGAAAATATTGCTGAGTTTATGAGGCATCTTAAAAAGCACAAGATTGAATATGAAGGAAAACTTTTACCAGGCGCTGTTGCGAGGAGTATAACTATAGAGGCTGCTTCAAAAAGGCATGACCTTATTATAATGGGTGCAAGCGAAAGGAGCCTTTTGAGTTCTATATTGAAAGGTAATCCAGTAGAGGCTGTGCTAAGGGAGGCGCCCTGCGACCTTATAATATTTAAACCTTACAATGAAAATAAATAATCTTACAAAAGAAGAAGTCCTTCAAAATCTTGTTACATCCGAGAACGGCCTTACCGAAGAAGAGGCAAAAAAGCGCCTTTCTGAATTTGGACTGAATGAAATTGAAGAGGCCAAAAAGACCTCCCTATTCATCAGATTTCTAAAACAGTTTACACATTTTCTTGCCATCCTCCTCTGGATAGGCGCAGGGCTTGCTATTTTGTCAGAGATTCTGCATCCCGGGGAAGGGATGCTGACACTCGGCCTTGCAATAATAGGCGTAATATTCATAAATGCTGTCTTCACATTTGTACAGGAATACAGGGCTGAAAAATCCATTGAAAAATTAAGGCTCCTTCTCCCTTTTTATGTAAAGGTAATAAGGGAAGGAATAGAAAAAGAGCTTCAGGCACGGGAAATAGTGCCAGGCGATTTAATCATCCTTTCAGAAGGCAATAAGGTGCCGGCAGATTCAAGGCTCATAGATACAACATATCTTATGCTGAATAATGCATCCTTAACAGGTGAATCTGAACCTATGCCTGCTCAGCATAAACCATGCGAAGGCGAAATAATTGAGAGCAGGAATATTGCCTTTGCAGGGACAACAGTTGTAAGCGGGTCAGGCAAGGCAATAGTATTTGCAACAGGCATGGGCACAGAGTTCGGCCGCATAGCACACCTCACAAGCGCAGTTGAGTCTGGTTTAAGCCCCCTGCAAAAGGAGATTGTTAAGGCAACAAGGATTATTGCTTTTTTATCAACTGTAATGGGCGTCCTTTTCTTTTTTATAGGCCATCTAATCGGAATCGGATTCTGGGAGAACTTTATCTTTGCCATAGGCATAATAATAGCTAATGTGCCTGAAGGCCTTCTTCCAACTGTAACGCTTTCGCTTGCAATGGGAAGTCAGAGGATGGCAAAAAAAAGGGCGTTAATTAAGACCCTAACATCTGTAGAAACACTCGGCTCTGTAACAGTTATATGCACAGACAAGACAGGCACGCTTACGCAGAACAGGATGGAGGTGGAAAGGATATGGACGATTGACAATCAGCAGTCAACAATTGATAAGTTGCTGAAAATAGCCTGCCTCTGTAACAATGCACGATTTATCAACGGTGAATACAAGGGAGACCCAACAGAGGTTGCGCTTTTAAGATACGCAAGAGAAAATATTGGAGATATAAAATCAGAACGTATGCATGAAATACCCTTTGATTCAGAGAGAAAGAGGATGACTACCGTTAATAAAATACTTGATACCCCCTCCCTCTATGCTTTTACAAAGGGCGCTATGGAGAGCCTACTTCCACTATGCAGCCAAATACTTGTGAATGGCGAGAAGCTCCCAATGGATGATGCCTCCAGAAAAAAAACCATGGATGCCTATCATTCATTGATGGATAAGGGATTGAGAGTTCTCTCCTTTGCATATAGAGCGCTTGAAAAGGGACTGGATTCCTCACTTGAAAAAGACATGACCTTTGTGGGGTTAATCGGCATTGAAGATCCTCCAAGGCCAGAGGTGTCAGATGCTATAGAAAAATGCCATGATGCAGGTATAAAGGTGATTATGATAACAGGAGATGCAAGCAGAACTGCTGTTGCTATTGCAAAGGAGATAGGCCTTATTAAGGGAAACCCCGTTGTAGTTGAGGGGCACGAGTTTGTAAGTATGCACGACAAAGAGCTTAGGGAAAAACTAACTGAGAAAGAGATAATATTTTCAAGAATGACGCCAAAGCATAAGATGAGGGTAGTATCAATCTTAAAAGAAGAAGGGCAAAGGGTTGCAGTAACAGGGGATGGGGTAAACGATGCACCAGCCTTAAAAAATGCAGATATTGGCATTGCCATGGGCATTGCAGGAACTGATGTGGCAAAAGAGGCGTCTGACATGATACTGCTTGATGATAACTTTGCAACCATTGTAAATGCAATAGAGGAAGGAAGGGCAGTATACGAAAATATAAGAAAATTTATAAGCTATATCTTCTCATCAAATATCCCGGAGATTGTGCCATATCTTGCCTATATTCTTTTCAGGATTCCATTGCCATTAACAATTATACAGATACTTGCAGTTGACCTTGGAACAGACATGCTCCCTGCCCTTGCGCTTGGAGCAGAAAAGCCGACAGAGGGCATCATGAAACAACCGCCGAGAGACCCAAAGGAGAGGCTTCTTAATTTCAAGCTTTTAACACGTGCATATCTTTTTCTTGGACCCATTGAAGCAGCAGCAGGGCTATTTGGATTTTTCTATATCTTAAAATCAGGCGGCTGGCAATGGGGAGATGTTCTTGCAGCAAATAATCTGCTTTATATGCAGGCAACAACAGCATGCCTTACAGCAATTATAGTTACACAGGTTGCCAATGTCTTTGCATGCCGCTCATTCAGAGAGCCTGTACTTAAAATCGGTTTCTTCTCAAATAAACTGATATTTATCGGAATAGCATTTGAAATACTATTACAGATATTTATTGTCTACCATCCATGGGGAAACATGATATTTGCCACAGCGCCAATTTCCTTTAATATATGGCTGATACTGATTCCATTTGCTATATTTCTGTTTATTGCAGAAGAGATAAGGAAAGTATTCTTGCATCAAATATACCACACTTGATTTTTGATGCTTTCAGCAGTGTGCAATTCAAGAAATCGTGCAACCCTGCGGGCTAATTCATATATATTTCTGCGTGTTGCTATTATAATGCCACAATGCTCTTTACCCTCTTCATGAAACTTGGCAGATAATTCTTCAAAGTGGACACGATTATGTGTTAAAAATGCACACCCTATCTTTGTAGCTCGCTCCAATTGCTCCATATCGCTTTTTCCAAGCATCTCTTTACTAAGGGTTGTAAAGACGTTAAAGCCCTTGGCATTAAGTAAGGGTTTTATTAATATATCAACATCTTCATCTGTATAGATGGGGATCATTTTACTGAAGAATGGACAAGGTTTTCTGGAATCTTATTTTTTTCAATAAAAGCATCTATCTCCTGCTGATGATCGCTGTAGTAACTTAGCGCATCAAAGACCTGCGCCAGTGTAAGATGTGGAAGGTGCACCACAATCTCTTCAGGAGAAAGTCCCAATCTCCAGTTTTCAACAATGGCGCGAACAGGGGTTCTTGTCCCATTAATAATAGGTTCACCACCCAAAATAGACGGGTCACTTACAATATAACAATGCTTGATAATTGTCTCCATAAGGTTTATGTTACCCAAAAGCTTCAATTGTGTCAAGCCAATGTATATTATTTATACTACTTTTTTGCAATATTCAAGTCAATTTTATGACTCTCCAACCAACCATAATAACCAAGCGTAACGCCACATATGCCACCTGCCAATGCTGCGATTATTGAAAAAATAATCATACCTTTTTCAAAATTACCACCCATTGTCAGTAGTAGAAATAGCGGTAAAGTAACTCCAACAATCATTCCAGATACAATACCAATCAAAACCCATTGCGTCAATTCACCCTTAACCAGTTTTAAATATATCAAGGCAAGGATTATGATCCCAGCTATAAAACCAGCCACTATACCAAATGGACCGACTGTTAAGAACGCGTAAATACATACAGGAACCCCTGCGATATCAACATAGAAAAACACAAACGGATGGCCGGCCAGTATACCCCAAAATACCGAACCTAAGAAAGTTCCAAATAAAGTGCAAACAATAATACTCACAAGGATTATGCGAGTGGCTTGCCTTTTACCGATATTTTTATCATTATCATTAGGACAAATCATAATTTATTACATCCTGTTTTTTATTAATTATTGATTATACTATTTTTATTGTCAAGACTTTAAATCTTTCCATTGGAATTTACTTAATAGAGT
>JAHFEP010000060.1 GCA_023248415.1 Nitrospirota bacterium | reverse complement strand
CAAGAGCAGACCCTATGATTCTCTTATTCTCAATGCTTACTTTTCTTGTAATAGGTTTTTTCTGCAACCTCAACGACGAAAATCCGCTGCATTGCATAGTTGTAATCTTTTTTCTATTTTTAATTTATTAAACATTTTAAACAACGTCTGGCCTGTTTCTTCAGAAATTAAGTTTTCTTATCTCAACAATATCAAAAATTAGTAATTTTTTAAGATTATCTGGAATTCGATTCCCTACACGTTCTTTTAACCGTACTTTTATTTTTTCTAGCAATGGACTATCGTTTGCCATTTCTCTTAAAACGCAATAGAAACGAATACCGGCAGGAAATTGTTGTTCCCCTGTTTTTTCATAATGCTTCCAATATTTTGGTTTGACTTGTTGAGACGCCATAAATACAGCTTTTTTTGTCTCTTGGATATTTTTTTCTGTCCTATCAAAAAAACCACTGGCTGCTATAATAGTATTTTCATCAAGCATGAAAGCTGACCCGCAAAGACATACATTTGGATTCCCGTTTTTATCTGTAGTTGCCAGAGCTTTGCTTGGTGATTTATTGAAGTATTCTTGATAGGCATTCATTATTTTTTCTTCCTAACGAATCTGTAGAAAAGGTTAAAAGAGTCCCTAAACAGCCTGTATAAGCGCATCCATGGCCTTTTTTATTACAATCTCTTCATCCATATACTTCACAGTTTTCATCTTAAACTGAGCTTCCCCCGTTTTCACACAGTCTGGCGACGGGTTAGGCGCTTTTCAATATTAATACTTTTACCTCATTCTCAAGACGTCTATCCAATTTGTCTTTCTCAACTTCAATATCATATCGTGATTGAAGATTGAGCCAAAAACGCTCTGAAAGGCCGAAATAGCGGGCGAACCTCAGTGCTGTATCAGCGGAAATTGACCGCTTGCCCTGAACAAGCTCATTGATGCGGCGAGGAGACACGCTAATATCCTTAGCCAACCTGTACTGGCTTATTCCCATCGGTTTGAGGAATTCCTCAAATAATATTTCCCCCGGATGAACCGGAGCCATCTTTTTTGCGCACATGGTTATCTCCTAATGATAATCGGTTATCTCAACATCGTAGGCATCTCCTTGATGCCAGCGAAAACATATTCGCCATTGAACATTAACACGAATGCTGTGTTGCCCCTGGCGCTCACTGGTTAACTTCTCTAAACGATTGCCTGGAGGCATTTTTAAATCGTCCAGACGCTCTGCAGCGTCAAGAAGCAATAATTTTCTTAAGGCATTACGCCGTATTTCTGAAGGAAACCTTGATACAAATTGCCGCCGAAAGAACTTTTCAGTATTCTTGCAACGGAAACTTTTAATCATATACAATAATAACGAGTAGCGTTAATAATGTCAAGCGGTATTACGTTTGGTTTCAGTTGCCGGAGCGTAGCATTTGACATATCATGTTCTGGTTAAAATCAAAGTCAATAGAGGTTGCCCCTTCTCTACTCACTGTTTAAACATGCTGTGGCACTGGTTGCATCTTTTCAGCATTGCGTCCATTGCAAGCAGGGTTTTATTCAAATCCTTTGTCTTTGCAACATCACCGAGCTCATCTGCCTTTGTGTGAAACTCAAGCCCAATCTTCTCAAACTCCTGATTCCCAAACATGGAGCACATATTCCTCATCTCATCTGTTAAGCCGAGCTTTTTATGCGCTGTCTGTGATACAAGTTCAAAGTCATTGGCTGCAAGCGCGCCTACAATCTCATTCACTGCCTTTAAATGCTCGCGCATCATTGTCTTTTGATGCTCCTTCATCATATCAGGGACATTTAATTGAACTCTTGTGTCCTTTGAATCCGCACCTTTATGATGCATCATCGGCTGCCCCTCTTTCTGCTTATGCTCCATTGCAGAGTCAACTGCCAAAGACGATATAAGAATAAAACCTAAAACTGAAAAAAATATAAACATCTTCATAAAAAGACCTCCTATAAAATAAATTTATTGTAAGTATAACACATTCACTAAATACTTGACAATTTATAATAGAGGGAGTATATAAATTAAGTCTGTTCTTTGAATTTATTCAGGTATTATTTTTATGTCGCAATTTGAATCAGTTCTTTTTTCTATAATCCTGCTTTTATCAACCTTAGCCATTATACCTTTATTCATAAGGCGTCAAAAGCTGCTTATATATGTAACATTTTCACTTACAGGTATTTCATCCATCTTTGCTGTTTTAGGTGGTTTATGGACTGTTTCAGGCAGGGTTAATCAATCCATAATTCTACCAATAGGCCTTCCTGATTTACCCATTCACCTGAGGCTTGACCCATTATCAGGCTTTTTTTTGACAGTCATCGGGCTGCTCAGTTTTTTTGTATCCATATATTCTATTGGCTATATCAAAGCCTTTGTCGGCAAAAGGTCAGTAACACATCTTGTGATATTTTACTGCATATTCTTAATGGGTATGTTCTCAGTAGTTTTATCAGACGATGCCTTCTCCTTTCTGATTTCATGGGAGGTCATGGCAGCAGCATCCTATTTTCTTGTAATGTTTGAGGATGAGCGCACTGAAAACAGGCGGGCAGGCTTTTTATATTTAGTTGTTGCCCATGTCGGCGCAATTGCCATACTTTTATCATTTGGGATTATGGCAGGCGCTGCCACAGGCTTTAAAGGATTCAGCGGTTATACTTTTGATGCTATGAGGCAGACAGAATTTTCTGTTGGCTGGGCTGCAGCCGCATTTTTACTGGCATTCTTTGGATTTGCTGCAAAGGCAGGCGTAATACCACTTCATATCTGGCTGCCAGAGGCGCACCCTGTTGCGCCTTCAAATGTCTCTGCGTTGATGAGCGGCGTTATGCTGAAGACTGCTATCTACGGGATAATCCGTGTAACCTTTGACCTCATTGGCGACTTCCCGTGGTGGTGGGGCGCTGTTGTGCTGATATTCGGCCTTATTACTGCCCTTATGGGAATACTCTATGCCATCATGCAGCAGGATATAAAGAGACTGCTTGCGTATTCATCTGTAGAAAATATCGGGGTTATACTCATTGGCATCGGCCTTGCCATGATATTTACATCATTTGAAATGCCCCTTCTATCTGCCCTTGCCTTAACAGCAGCGCTTTATCATACTTTGAATCATGCTATGTTCAAGGGCCTGTTATTTATGGGAGCGGGTGCTGTCCTTCATGCAACAAAAGAACGCAATATGGAAAAGATGGGCGGGCTTATCCATAAAATGCCATGGACCGCTGCACTTTTCCTTGTTGGCTGTGTCTCTATTTCAGCCCTTCCGCCGTTTAACGGCTTTGTCTCTGAATGGCTGACATTTCAGGCATTCCTGCTTTCGCCATCACTTCCAAGTCCATTGCTTAATCTGCTTATCCCTCTTGGCGCTACACTTGTTGCCCTTACTGCTGCTCTGGCTGCTGCATGTTTTGTAAAGGCCTTTGGAGTAACATTCTTAGGACACTGGCGCGGACATCATTCTCCCCATATCCATGAGGTAGACTGGTTTATGCGTTCAGGCATGATATTAACTGCAATCTCATGTCTTGTCCTCGGTGTTGCGCCTACTCTGGTCATAAACTGGATAGATGTACTGCCTGAACAGCTTATTGGAGACAGGATTGCAGCCTCTGCAGGTGAATTCGGCTGGCTCTGGCTTACACCAATAGCGCATGAGAGGGCATCATATTCAGGGCCAATAGTCCTTATCGTTGTGCTTGCTGTTTTATTGCTGGCATACATCCTGCTCCATGTCAGAAAGTCTGCCATTCACAGGGCGCCGCTCTGGGACTGCGGTTTTGAAAAGGTAACTAACAGGATGCAGTATAATGCCACATCCTTTTCAATGCCAATACGCAGGATATTCGGTTTTCTTTTTAGCATCAAGGAGCAGGTATTAAAGGGAGGCAAGGGTGGAACATTACATTATCACCTAAAGGTCAGGGACCGCTTCTGGGGCTGGCTTTACATGCCTGTGGCTGATATTAGTTTCTATGTTGCAAGAAAGATTGGAAGGCTTCAGCAGGGAAGGATACAGGCGTACCTCATATACTCATTTATAACAATTATTGTGCTTTTGGTGTTTTTTAGATGAGGATATATCCATTTATAATTGAAATATTTCAAATTGCTATTGTCCTGATATTAGCGCCCATATTTATCGGCTGGATCAGGATGCTGAAATGCTGGTTTCAGGGCAGGACATCTGCCGGCCTGTTTCAGCCATTAAGGGATATAATGAAACTCTTTTATAAGGATGTGGTATTGGCTGAAAATGCATCTTGGATATTCCGTTTTACGCCTTACCTTGTCTTTGCCGTTACTGTTTTGGCCGGCGGAATCATACCAATACTTTCTGTTGACCTGCCTCTATCTGCAACAGCAGATGTCATTGCACTGATTGCTCTATTTGCAATTGCCAGATTCTTCATTGCGCTTGCAGGAATGGACATAGGCACAGCATTCGGCGGCATGGGTTCAAGCAGGGAGATGATGATTGCATCATTAGCAGAGCCTGCCATGCTCATGGCTATTTTTACTGTATCTTTAGTCAGCAAATCCACATCACTTTCCCAGATTGTGCAGACTATTACACACGCAGAATTTATCTTAAGGCCGTCAATGGCATTTGCTATCTTGGCATTTATATTAATTACAATAGCAGAGACAGGGAGGATACCTGTTGACAATCCTGCCACTCATCTTGAACTGACAATGATTCACGAGGCAATGATATTAGAATATTCAGGCAGGCACTTAGCGTTAATTGAATGGGCAGGGATGATGAAGCTGTTTCTTTTTACAAGCATTGGAATAGCCTCGTTCTTCCCATGGGGCATTGCAGCAGTTGATAATCTCTTCCAGCTTCCTGCTGCTATTATCTTCATGGCAGTAAAGTTTTGTATAGTTGGGATAGTCCTTGTGTTAATAGAATTGGGGCTGGCAAAGATGCGGATATTCCGAGTGCCTGAATTTCTCGGAAGCGCATTCCTATTTGCCAGCCTTGGAATGATATCTTATTTTATATTGGAATAATTTTATGAACCTTGCAGCTCAAATAAACAGCATCCTTGCAGCGCTTATACTCCTTACCGCCTTTGGCCTGCTTGTGCAAAGAAGGATATACGGACTCTTGCATCTATTTGCATGGCAGGGCCTCTTTCTTTCCATCAGCACAGCAGTTGTCGGTTATACTGCAGGGGCGCATCATCTTTATATATCATCTGTTCTGACCCTTCTCCTTAAGGTTCTGCTTTTGCCTTATATATTATATGTTCTCATACACCGCCTGCAGATTCACAAGGATGTTGAGACAATGCTGAATGTCCCGACTACAATGCTGATAGGCATTGCGCTCGTAATATTCTCTTACCACCTGACATCTCCAATCAGGGAGCTCTCAACGCTTGTAACCCGCTCTACTTTGGCAGTTGCGCTTGCCACTGTCATGCTCGGCCTTTTAATGATGATTACAAGAAGAAATGCTGTTACGCAGATAATAGGCTTCCTTGCAATGGAAAACGGACTGTTCTTTGCTGCAACCAGCGCCACATACGGCATGCCCCTTGTAGTAGAGCTTGGTGTAGCGCTTGATATACTGATAGCCGCCTTTATATTCGGCATATTCTTTTTTCATATACGCACAACATTTGACAGCCTTGATGTGGAACAGATGAATAGATTAAAGGAGGAGGACTGAAAAGCAGAATTCAGTAGTCAGTAGTCAGAATCCAGCAGAAAAACTGTTTTTATTCTGGATTCTGGATTCTGGATTCTTATTTCATTATGATGCTTCTTATCTTACTCGGCATATCATTAATATCTGCTATTATCCTTGCCTTTGTAGGCGACAGGAAATTTGCGCCGGAAATTAATATATTAGGCTCTGCTGTTACATTCCTTGCAGGACTCGGCCTTGCAATACAGGTCTATGCGCAGGGCCCGATAATTGCCGGGGGAAAATTTTTCTTTGTTGATGCCTTTAATGTTTATCTGACTGTCCTTACCTCATTTGTCTCCATGACAACTGCTATCTTTAGCAGAAGATATATGCGGAGGGAAAGAGAGCACGGACGTATAGGTCATAAGCGTATCCGTTTTTACCATTCCATGTTCCAGCTTTTTATCTTTGCCATGCTCTTGGCGCTACTTACAAATAATGTCGGCGTCCTCTGGATAGCAATGGAGCTTGCAACACTCTCTACTGTCTTATTAGTCTCTCTGTATCGCACACCAACAGCAATTGAGGCAGCATGGAAATATTTTATACTCTGCGGCGTTGGAATTGCACAAGCCTTATTTGGAACAGTCCTCTTGTATTTTGCTGCTGAAAAGGTCTTAGGCGAAGGCGGCGAGGCGCTTCTCTGGACTAATCTTAGTCAGGTAAGCGACAAGCTTGAACCGACTGTCTTATCCTTAGCCTTTGTATTTCTTATGGTCGGCTACGGCACAAAGGTCGGCCTTGTGCCTCTTCACAACTGGCTTCCTGATGCACACAGCGAGGGGCCGACGCCAATATCTGCTGTATTATCCGGACTCCTGTTAAATATTGCGCTCTATGCGCTTGTAAGGTGCAAGGTGCTTGTGGACGGCGCAACAGGCACACACAGGGCAGGCTATATAATGATGGGCTTTGGACTGCTTTCAATCCTTGTAGCCTCATTTTCTCTATTAAGGCAAAAGGACATAAAAAGGATGTTTGCATATTCTTCAATAGAACACATGGGCATTGCTACATTTGCCTTTGGTCTTGGAGGGCCAATAGCAACATTCGGCGCTCTTTTACATATGCTTGTTCACAGTCTTACAAAGTCGTCCATCTTCTTTACTGTTGGCCATGCCTCGCAGATGCATAGCACACAGGAGATGAGCAGGATAAGGGGACTTATCAAGGGCAATCCTCTTGTGGGCTGGGGGCTTATGCTCGGTGTCATGGCAATTGTCGGGATGCCGCCATTCGGCGTTTTTACAAGCGAGTTTTTAATACTCACTGCAACCATAAAGGATGCGCCTCTTTTGACACCGTTCTTTCTGATAGGTCTTGCCGTGGCATTTGCAGCGCTCTTTAGAAGGGTTCAGCCAATGGTTTCCGGCTCCGCACCTTCAAGCCAGCAGTCGCTAAAGGCAGCCAATCTGCCTGTGATTCTGCACATGATACTGGTCTTGATACTTGGAATCTATATGCCGGATTTTCTATCAAAGTGGTTTCATACAGCAGTGGAGTTGTTAAAGTGAAAGCAGACAGCATTCCATTAATAGTTGGCCTACTGGTCTTTATCTCAAGCCTAATATCTTTGAAGATAGGGCTGTCAGTTGCTGTAATAGAAATTGTCCTCGGAGTAATTGCCGGGAACATCGGGCTGAAGCCTGAGGAGTGGATGCTGTATCTATCAGGCTTTGGCGGGATTATTCTAACATTCCTGGCAGGGGCAGAGATTGACACAAGGCTGATGAAGGAGAGGTTTAAGGAGAGCCTTCTTATTGGAGCGGCCTCTTTCTTAACACCCTTTGTCACAGCCTTTCTTTTTGCCTATTATGCTGTTGGATGGAATCTCTCAGCATCCTTAATCGCAGGCATCACCCTGTCAGAGACATCCATTGCTGTTGTTTATTCTGTGCTTGTTGAAACGAATCTGGCAAGGACAAAGACAGGCAAGATGATCATGGCTGCTACTTTTATTACAAATATGGGAACAGCCCTTGCCCTGAGCATCCTCTTTATTAAACCTGACCTTTATACATTCATCTTTATTGCAGCCTCTATCATTGTGATTGTCCTTGCAACCAGGTTTTCCCATTATGTCTTTGATAATCCGAGATTAAAAAATAAGGTCATTGAGCCTGAGATAAAATATATATTCCTGCTTCTGCTTGTCTTTATGTATTTTGCAAATCTTGGCAAGGGCCATGCAATCCTTCCTGCCTTTGTGCTTGGATTATTAATGTCAAGACACTTCACAGAGACATCCGAGACGAGGGTTGTTAAAAACAGATTAAGGACTGTTGCCTTTGCAATCATTACACCAGTATTTTTTATAGTGGTGGGGATGAAGGTTTCACTGCCCCTGATTATCTCTGCATCAGGGATATTCATTGCCCTTTTAATTATCAAACAGGCGGCCAAATTCCTCGGCGTTTATTTCTTTGCAAAGAGATATATACCGAATGGGAAGGTCTACACATCCCTCTTGCTTAGCACAGGCCTGACATTCGGCCTGATAGCCGCTATCTTTGGCCTTCATTCAGGATTTATTGATCAGGTGCAGTATTCTGTGCTGACAGCCGTGCTTATAGCAAGCTCTATTATCCCGACATTTATTGCCCAGAAGTGGTTCATACCGGTTCATACAGAGGATGTGGTGGAGTAAAATGGAAAAGAATGACTTAAGAAATATCATAGTCTCATATTTTGATACAGATGCAATACAAGATAATAATCAATCCCCTGCATCTGTGCCGGCATATCGGGTGCCGAGAGAACGGTTTGCAGAGGCTGCAAAGGCAATGAAGAGTGCTGATGCAAGGCTTGTTGCAGAGTGGGCAGCGGATGAGAGTGCGTTTGGCAGGGGTTTCGGCATTTACGCCTGTTACAATAAAGAATCAGAGTATCTTATTGTAAAGACTTATGCGCCTCTTGAAGACCTGACATTTCCAAGTATTACAAAAAAGTTTATCGCTGCAAACAGGTTTGAAAGACAGATGAAAAGCCTTATGGGCGTAATGCCAACAGGCCATCCTGATTTGCGGCCATGGATAAAGCATGAGGATTGGCCAGAGGATGCTTATCCATTACAAAAATCCTTTGATGCATCAAAGCCCATGACAAGGATAAAAGGAGAATATCAGTTCATTAAAGCAGAGGGAGAAGGTGTTTATGAGATACCTGTCGGCCCTGTGCATGCAGGGATTATTGAACCCGGGCATTTCCGCTTTCAGGCAGTTGGAGAGGACATAATCAATCTTGAAGAGAGACTGGGATATGTTCACAAGGGAATAGAAAAAAGGTTTGAATCTCTGTCATGGATAGACGGCGTTAAACTTGCGGGAAGGGTGTCAGGGGACAGCGCTGTTGCACACAGCCTTTGCTATAGCCGCGCATTAGAGTCAATAACAGGATGCAACCCGCCTGAACGGGCATTGTGGCTCCGCGCATTGATGCTTGAAAGGGAACGGACAGCAAATCATCTCGGCGATATTGGCGCAATTGCCAATGATGCTGCATTTACCTTTCTACTTTATCAATTCTCAAGGCTAAGAGAGATGCTCCTTCGCACAAATCTAAAACTCTTTGGCCACAGGTTTATGATGGACAGGATTATTCCCGGAGGTGTTGCTGTTGGTATCAATAATGACGCCAAAAAAGAAATTATCTCAGAAATGCACTGGCTTGAAAAAGAGTTTGAGAGGCTTGTTGTTATCTACGATGAAAACCCGTCGTTAGAAGACAGGGTAAGGGACACAGGCGTGCTGAAACCTGAGACTGCAAAGGAGTTAGGTGTTGTTGGATTTACAGCAAGGGCAAGCGGACAGGCAATGGACTGCCGCATCCAGAGCCCATTTCCGCCTTATGATAGAATAATACCAAAGGCGCCTGTGCTTAATTCAGGCGATGTCCATGCACGGGCATGGGTAAGAATAGAAGAGATACGGGAGTCTATTAGAATTATCCGCGAGATAGTGAATAATTTACCTGAAGACAAAACAGCCTCAGACTTTATAGTTCCAACACCTGACAAGTCTGGCTTTGCAGTTGTAGAGGGGTGGCGAGGAGAGATTGTATACTGGATACAATCAGGCATAAAGGGTGAAATTAACAGATGTATGGTGAGGGACCCGTCAAGTGTCAACTGGCTTGCGCTTGAACAGGCAATACACGGAAATATCGTCCCGGATTTTCCATTATGTAATAAAAGTTTTAATCAATCCTATTCAGGACATGATTTATGATTAGAATCTTACATCAAATATTCCGCACCGGCATTGTTACAGAGCCGCTCCCTGCCGAAGCAGAGGCAGAGATACAGGAGCTCGGCGCAAAATTAGAAGATGCTGTCAGACGCCGTTTTAGAAGAAGCCTTACTATAAGAGCGGTGGATGCAGGCTCATGCAATGGCTGCGAGTTAGAGATACATGCCATAAATAATCCCATTTATAACTGCGAGAGATTCGGTATACATTTTACAGCATCGCCAAGATTTGCTGATATGCTCCTTGTTACAGGCCCTGTTTCAAGAAACATGGAGATAGCATTAAAAAGGACTTACAATGCCGCCCCGCCGCCAAAGCTTGTGGTAGCTGTTGGAGACTGCGGATGTAATGGCGGGATATTTGGCGAAAGCTATGCCTCATTAGGCAGCATTGATAAAGCCATACCAGTTGATGCCTGCATACATGGCTGCCCACCGGCGCCTGCGGCAATACTAAAAGGGATTCTAAAGGCTATTATTGGGATTTCTCTTTAAACGTTATCTGATATTTCAACTCTTTCTGTGCAGCAAGCCATTCAAGCGCCTTGCCATTCACCTCTGCGTAAGGATACATAAAATATGCCAAAGGCGCATTATTCTGTTTTGGGCTAAGGGTATAACCCTTCTCACCCCTGACAAGGACAATCCTGTATTCATCTACAGCGCCAAAGAAATAATCGCGGTATTTTTTTGCCGCTTCCAGATCCAGATTTTCTGCGAGCATTGCCTTTCTTACATCTGCAGGGTCAACAGGAACCCATCCGTAGCCCGGCAGATAGAATTCTGCCCAGCAATGATGTCCGCCTGTCATATCTTCTTCTGCCTTTTTGCCGAGCCTTAGGCCAAAGACCTCCCTTGCAGGAACCCCGGCTGCCCGTGCAACTGAAACAAATACAGAACTGATGTCAGCGCATTTGCCCCCCTTTTCTGCAAGAATCCTTTCAACATCTCCTGTTCCGCACCCCTGGACATTCGGGTCTCTAAAGGTATTTTCCACAACCCAGTCATAAACAACTGTTGCCTTCTCAAGAATGGTCTCTCTGCCGGTAGTAACATTTAACGCAATCTCCTTAATTTTTCCGTCTGTTGGTGTAAACTCCGAACCTATCATATATTTTCTAATCTCTTTTGGAATGTCGGATTCCTGAGACAAATTATTTGCCAGAAAATCTTTTCTAACCCTTTCAACTGCCTTTGCCTTAAATGTAAAGGTTAGGACTCTCTCTTTTGCAGGTTTATCCCATTCTGCATAAATAGCGCGGTCATTTTCTATTTTTTGGCTATATACAGCGCTCTTGGAAAAATTGCCGTCAATCTTTACATTCTCTATCTTTTGCTCGTTGTCTGAAACTGGATAGGGAATCCAGAGCTTTATGTCCTTGCTATCCTCTGGCGCCTGTATGCTTACTTTAAAAACAACCTCGCCCTCCCTTTCCTTTGCAAATGAAATACCAAATGAAACACCGCACAGATAAACAAAAACAAATTGAACTGCTATTAATACAAAAATAATCCTTTTTGACATGGCAGCATCCTCCTCAAAATAATTATGCTGGATAAAATACCATAGATAATATAAATATGTCAAATTGATTTTTTGAATACTAAACGGCTTTTCTATAGAGGAGATAAAAGGGCATTTATAAAGGACCGGCAGATTGGAGAGACTGCCCTTGACTTGTTGGTAAGAATGTAAAAATGCCTTGTTATATTAAAATCCTTGATGGAAATCTTTTTCAATATCCTTGATGATGTTGCGTCCCTTACAGCAAATTTGGACAGAAATGAAACACCTATTCCGGCAATAACAGAATTTTTAACTGCCTCTGTAGAGCCAACCTCTGCTGCTATATTCAAGTCCTCTATGCCTATGCTGTTTTCTTTTAATACCTTTTCAAATGTTCTCCTTGAACCTGAGCCCTGCTCCCTGATTACAATAGGATAGTCCTTTAAATCTTTTATATTTATCCGCTTCTTTATATCCCTGAAATATTTTTTTGAGGCAACAAGCACCAATTCGTCCTTCAAAAATTCCCTGCATTCAATATTTTTGTCATCTGCCTTTGAACCAACAACACCAACCTCTACAGCGCCATCCATCACCATATCTGATATATTCTGGCTGTCGCCGATTTTCAGTGTTATCGCAATCTCTGAATGCGCATCTTTGAATCTGCCAATGTATTCAGGCAGGATATATTCGCCCGGAATTGTGCTGCCGCCGATAATAAGCGATCCCTTTGTATTGCCGGCAAATTGATTCAGAGCCTGTACTGCATTATATTTAAGGATTACAATCTCCTTTGCATATCTATACAAAAGCTCTCCAGCCCTTGTCGGCAAGACATTCCTTCCCAAACGGTCAAGGAGCTGGATTCCCGCCTCATCTTCAAGCGCCTTTATGTGGCTGCTTATAGTCGGCTGAGTTAAGAAAAGGGCAGAGGCAGCCTTTGAAAAACTTTTTAATTCAACAACCTTGCAAAATATCTCTAAAAACCTAAGTTCCATAATTATTTTTCAGTATAGCAAATGAATTTATTTGCTGCAATACCAAACCCTTCCTGCGCCATCCATTTCCTCCACCTTTATTTCTGCTGTCATAAACTGCTTTATCACCCAGATATTGGTTAGAAGATGCTGGGTAATTCGGCTTGTGGTAAAATCCGATTCCATTCTCGCCATTGTTGTGTAGAGTATCAACTGGTCTGAAAGGTGCGGGTCAATAGCGCCTTTGGTTTCTATAAAATCAAGAAGCTCTTTACATGCCTCTCCTGCAACATCCTCTGTCTTTTTGCCTATTGCTCCAAGAGAAGAAAAACCTGCTGCAGAGTTTTCAAATTCAGCTAACAAGAAAAAGAATGTCCCTTTGCCATAGGAAGGTGCGTTGATTATCTCTATATCTGCCTCTATCCCATTTTTCTTTAATATACTTATCCCTTTATCCCTCTGCCTTTCTGCAATGCTTAATGGAAGATTAGAAACAGCAGAGATGCCTGTTACAGCCTTTAGCCTTCCTCTTTCAGCTATATTTATAGCGGACAATTCTTTTGCAGGTTTTATAACAGCTTTAATCTTTCCGCCGCCGATTGGATACCAGCCCCATCTCTCTATATCAAGGCTCACCTTATATCCCATTTTAGAAATCGCATTACCAAATACATCCCTTAAATAATGAAAAGAAGGGCTCCATGGAACATGCGTGCCGCCAATAATTGTAACAGTAGAAGGCGCTTCTGCATAGGAAAGCGGCAGAAGAAGCGTCTGAATGACTAATGATGCAGAGCCAGCGCTCCCCTTTATCTCTCCAACATCAAAGGAATAATCACCGCCATTTATCTCTTTTGGCATAAAGACAAGATTTTGGGATTGAAGTTCAGCGCCATGAACCTCTGCATCAGAGATTGTTTGTGCTGCTTTTACGCATGTCAGGTGCTGCGGCTGGAGCCCTGGATTCTTCCTGCCTTTTCTGATATTGAAAATCTCTATCGGCCTTTTTGTAACGCAGGAAAGCGACAGGCTTGTCCTTAATATCTGCCCGCCGCCCTCGCCGTAGCTGCCGTCTATTTTTATTGTCATAGCAGTATAATAGTAAAGTAAAGAAGGTTTGTCAAAGAATAAGGTTTTTCTTGACAAGCAGTAATAGGAAAGATATAAAGGTATAGGACAATATAAAAAAGGAGCGGATAGATGGGTATAAAAAACAGAGAGGTTCCTGCAGAGAAGTTATGCCTGATTTGCAATCCTGATGAGTTTAAATTTACAACAACAAAGGAGCTTGTCCAGTGGGATGAAATAATCGGACAGGATAGGGCAGTTAAGGCAATCAAGTTCGGGCTTGGTATAAAGTCCAAAGGCTACAATATATATGTCTCTGGCGCGCCTGGCACTGGAAAAAATACTATTGCAAAGGCAATGATTGAAAAACTTTCAAAGGATATGCCTGTGCCTGATGACTGGTGCTATGTCTATAATTTTACAGACCCTGACAGACCAAAGACAATAAGCCTGCCTTCTGGATGGGGCAGAGGATTTCAAAAGGATATGGATGAGTTCATTGAATACCTCAGTGCAGAGATACCAAAACTATTTGAAAGCAAGGAATACGAAGAGCAAAAAAGCAAGATTATAGGTGAATATGACAAGGCAAAGGAGGCCCTCTTCAATGATTTAGGCGACAGGGCAAGGGAGCTTGGATTCCAGATATCAGTGTCAAAGACAGGGATTATGAAGATACCTTTGATAAAAGGAAAACTCTTAAAGCCGGACGACCTCGCCAATCTTACAAAG
>JAHFEP010000059.1 GCA_023248415.1 Nitrospirota bacterium | reverse complement strand
AGAATTACACTGTTGCTTTTTCTCCGTTTCTCCGTTTCGGTTTTTACGAAGCCGTCAGCGCCTTTTTCCATGCCTTGCGTAAATCCCAGTTCATAGGCCCAAAGACCATGAGGCTTCTTCTAAGATTGCCAATTCTTTTTAAGATAGACGGATAGGAATAAAATCTGCTGTTTGCCCAGTCGTGTCCTTCCTGCAGTTCTTCAGCAGTCATGCCCTTTGGCTTATATACAACGTGCTCCATATCATACTTTGACCAGTCCCTTTCAATTATCCTTCCCTCTGCCTCCATCTGTTTATAAATCTCTGTTCCGGGGAATGGTGTTAAGACAGGCATAAATGCTGCGTCAAGTTTTGCATCCTCTGCAAATTTAACTAACCTTTCAAATACGCCTTTATCATCATAGTCATACCCAAAGATAAATGAGCCGTGAACGCCAATGCCGTGGTCGTGGAGCTGTGAGATTATGTCTTTATATTTTTGTATCTTGTTAAATGGTTTTCCCATGAGATTGAGATTATCCTGATTCAACGTTTCAAAGCCCATGAATAATCCATGACAGCCGCTTTCTGAGGCAAGCTTTAACAGCTCAGGGTTTTCAGCAATGGTTACAGATGCCTGGCTGACCCATCTCCTTTTCTGCTCTTTTAGCATGGTAAATAGTTTCTTTGCATAAAGGGTGTTTCCAACAATATTGTCATCCACAAAAAGGACAAATCCCGCGCCTGTTGTTAACCCCTGTATCTCTTTTTCAATCTCCTCTACCGGCCTGAATCTGTATGTCCCGCCATAAAAGGCAGTAACAGAGCAGAATTTGCAGTCATAGGGGCAGCCCCTTGTTGTCTGGACAAGGTTGATAAAAAAATAACTCTTTAGCATAAGGAGGTCGCGCCGCGGGATGATTAAATCAGACACCTGCGGCAGGCCGCTGTTTTTATAAAACCTCTTTGATGTGTTGTTTCTTAAATCATCCAATACCTTTGGCCAGATGCCCTCTGCCTCTCCCTGCACAACTGCATCTGCATGCTGTATTGCCTCATCAGGCATCCATGTTGCGTGAAATCCACCGAGCACCACCTTTTTGCCTTTTTCCCTGAATTTGTCCGCAATCTCATAAGCCCGTGGCGCGAGCGGCGTCATTGCTGTAATGGCGGCTATATCTGTATCGTCATCATAATTTATATCTTCTATGTTTTCATCTTCTATTGCCACCTCATATCCCTGTGGCGTAAGTCCTGCGAGCGTAGCAAGATTTAATGTTGGAAATCTGAAGTGCATCTGGCGCCAGATGCTGTGCTCTGGCCAGCGAGGTGAAATTATCTTTATCTTCATCTATACAACTTTCCTTGTCCCCTCTCCTTTACCCTCTCCCCTTGCCCTTGACAGACTTAACGCCTGTCAAGGGCTTGCGGGAGAGGGGAGGGTGAGGGGGTGATCAATAATAACAGGATTTATTCCAAGAAGCTCGGATACTGTAACAAATTTATAGCCCTCATTTATTAGTTTCTCTAAAATTGTTGGAAGCGCTTCAACAGTCCCGTCCTTTTTTCCGCCTTCTTTATCGCATCCGTCGTGCATAACAATTATTGCGCCGTTTTTTACATTGTCCAGAGCCCTCTTTATTATCCGCTCAGGATTCTGGTCTGTCCCGTCGTATGTCCTGAATGTCCAGCCAATCATGTGCATATTTAAATCTTCAACCATCTTTACTATGCTCGGATTTCTGAATCCAAGCGGCTGTCTGAAAAGGCTTGTATTAACGCCAGTAATATCTTTAATCAACTCCTGGCATCTATTTATATCCTCTCTTATTGCGGGAAAAAGGGTGTAAAAGAACCTCCTGTGGATATATGTGTGATTGCCAATCTCGTGTTCTCTCTCAAGTATCCTTTTTACAGTCTTCGGATAGCGCTCAATATTTTTGCCGATTAAAAAGAATGTAGCACGGACATTATATTTTTTTAGTATCTCCAGAATCTGTGATGTATACGGCTCATAAGGCCCGTCATCAAAGGTCAGGGCAATCTTCTTTTCATTTCTATTGCCGCGCCAATAGGTTTTTCCAATAAACTGGCTTCTTATATTAAATACGCCGTACCATGAAAGAGCAAACCAGATTAAAAAGATTATTGCAGCAGAATATGCTGCCCAGCTTTTATTTAATGCAGCAAGGATGATTATTCCTGCTGCAGCAATTATGGTAATCCTTCTGTAATGCATAATACCTTTAGCCTAAACATATCAAAACGGCTGATAATTTACAATACCTTTTTGAGAATCCGAAAAATAGAAATAGAAAGTTGTCATTGCGAGCGAAGCGAAGCAATCTTGCCTTTTGTAATGAGATTGCCACGCACCCTTCCCTGCCTGTCGGCAGACAGGGGGCGCTCGCAATGACAGGTAATTTAATGCTTTCTCTGTTCCATGTCTATTTTTCGGGGATAGAAATACATTGACATACTAGTAAGAATAATTATATAATGTAAGTAAAAATTGAAAAAGGAGGAAAAAATGCCAATTGCAGTATTAACATCAAAAGGTCAGATGACTGTGCCGAAAGAGATAAGAAAGGCCTTAAACCTTAAGCCGTCTGAAAAGGTTATTATTGTTGTTGAGGGTAATCAGGCTGTTATCAAGCCTCTGCGGGGCAATATTCTTGATATTGGCGGGTCAGTAAGGCTGCCTGATAAGGAAAAGCCAATAGATTTTCGCAAGGTCAGGGAGGATGTGAGAAAAAAAATAGCAAAAAAAGCAGCGACAGGAAGGTAGGCTGATGATTGTGAAATTTGTTGATACAAATATTTTTCTCAGGTATCTAACCAGAGATGACCCCTCTAAATTTGATAAGTGTAAGGAGCTTTTTAAAAAGGCAATTGAGGGTAAAATAGCCCTTGTGACATCTGAGCTGGTTATTGCCGAACTAATATGGACTCTTTTGTCCTATTACAAGATTTCAAAGGCAGATGTAATTGAGAAGATTTCAATTATAATTAGCACAGAAAACCTCCACATCCCTGATAAGGATATTATTGCAGATGCCATTGTCCTTTACAGCAGAAAGAATATTGATTACATTGACGCCTATAATGCAGTGTTTATAAAATATTATGGTTATGCCGAGATTTATTCCTATGATAAAGACTTTGATGCTGTAGAAGGGATTAAAAGAATGGAACCGTAATATATGAAAAAACGGCTTATCATAATAGGCGCTGCTGGAGGAATCCAGTGTTTCCCGTGAAACTTGTCCCTGCATGTTTTAAGCGGGGAACGGGAATCTAACTCCTTCTCTGGATTTCCGCTCAAAAGCGCTGCGGGAATGACACTAAAAAAAGTGTAAAGAAGCGTTACGGACACCACACTAATATCTTTACAAAAGAAGATGATTGATTTAATATTATTACAATCAAACATGGGGTGGTGAATATGCATAAGACAATTGTATCTGGCCTTATATTGCTTTATTGTTTTTTATCTGTTAATCCTCTCTACTGCCAGGAAACTTCTCCCAAAAAAGTCCTTACAATCGGCAGGGCCACTAATGATGTAATCAGCCAGCAGAAGAGGCTTGAACCCATCATAACTTATCTGTCTGCCAATCTTAAGGATATTGGTATTGAGCGAGGCGAGGTTGTTCTTGCCGGAGATAATAAGGTCTCAAGCCTTATCAGACTTGTTAAAGAAGGGAAGATAGACATTATATTAGAGAGTCCGCTTATAGCCACTTTATTAAAGGTTGAGGCGAATGCAGCTCCGATTCTTACTGTATGGAGAGAAGGCATTGGAGAATATAACAGCCTGATATTTGTTAAAAAAGACAGCGGGATAAACAAAGCGGAAGACTTAAGAGGAAAGCTGGTTGCCTTTAAGGATCCCGGTTCAAACTCAGGCTATTTCCTTCCGCAGATTGGTTTGAAGGCAAAGGGGCTTGAACTGATTGAGCTCTCATCCTTTAATTCTATTGTTCCAAATAATAAGGTAGGCTATGTTTTTGCAGGCTCAGAGCTGAATATATCAAGCTGGGTATTCTATAAAAAGGCTGCTGCCGGGGCGCTAAGCAATCTTGCATGGACATCGCCGAAGGATGTTCCCGAGTCTTATAAAAAAGAGTTCAAAATTATTTATGAGTCGCAAAAAATGCCCGAGTTTATAGTATTGGTAAGAAAGGGGCTTGATAAAAGATTGGTAGAAAGGCTCAAAGAGGAATTATTAAGAATGGATAAGGGTAAAAAGGGGAAAGAGGCTATTAAGCCCTATGGTTTTAATAAGTTTGTCGAGCCTGATGGAAATTCATGGGAATTTATGATGACAATTGAGAAGCAGCTCAAGGTTAGCGGGGAGAGGTTTAATTAAAGATGTTTAAATTCAGAAGCATCAAAACAAAGTTAATTTTATTTAACATCTTTTTGATATTGCTGGCAGTAGCGATTTTTATAGGCATTGTAATTGACCTTGACCGTAAAAAACTATCCGCTGTCAGAAAAGACTCCAAAGCCATTATGAAGGCCTCCTTGCAGGCTGAATGGGAGGCAAAATCGCGCGCCATGACTGTCCTTCTGTCTAACAGGCTTATCCAGCCAATGTATAATTTTGATATCTTTGAGATGAGATATTTTGTTATGACAACCATAGAAAAGGACATCAGCTACATCTATGTTCATGATAAAGAGGGCAGGCTTTTAGTTGCTGATGTCAAAAGGTCTGAAACAAGGGGGGCAGAATTAATGGGGAAGCTCCTCAATGATGAACTTACCCAAAAAGCAATTGCTGCCAAAGATATATTAGTTCAGGAACACGGCAATATTATTGACATTGCATCACCCATTGTGCTCGGCCAGAAAAAGCTGTCTGTTGTGCGAATTGGATTTTCTACAGAAGGGATTCAAAATACTATTTCAAGAATGACCAAAGAGCTTGATGAAGGTCTGGACAAGGCAGTCCTTACAGCAATCAATAATACCATCCTTGCTGGCGTGCTCGTAGGAATCCCTATAATAGTCATTGTCCTCATCTTTGCAAATAGGCTGCTCTTACCTGTTTATGCCTTAATTGACGGGACAAAGAGGATTGCAGCAGGAGACCTGACCTACAGGATAGAGGCAAGAGCAAAGGATGAAATCGGACAGCTTTCTGAATCATTTAACAGGATGACAGAGGATATCAGCAGGTATCAGGCAGAAAGAGAGAAGATATTAAAAGATATGCATGACGGCATTGGGGGCATAACTACAAATATAAAGCTTCTTTCCGAACTGGCGCAGAACAAATCATCCGTTTCAGAGGTAAAAGAGACGCTCAGGACAATATCAGAGCTTTCAAAAGAGGGACTGGCTGAGATAAGAAACTTTATCCACAGCCTTGATGTTAAAGAGACAAACTGGCGTGCATTGGCAGCGGAATTAAGAAATTTTGGCAGGAATATGATTGAATCTCACGGCATGTCCTTTAATATGAGAGCATCGGTTGAAGATGTCAGAGAACAGATGAGCAGCCTTCTTTATTTGAATATCTTCAGAACCCTTAAAGAGGCGCTTACTAATATAGTGAAACATTCAAAGGCAAAATCCGTGGATGTAACACTGTCAGCAAATACCGCTAATATTACCCTTACTGTAAAGGACGACGGGATTGGTTTAAAAGAAGAAGAAAAGGGAAAGGGCAGGGGCATTTCAAACATGATTGTCAGGGCAAAGGAGTTAGGCGGGCAATTGACAATAAGAACTGATAACGGCACATCTGTAACACTTGAGATTCCTATACCCCAAAAATACCCTGCAATGGGGATGGAAAAATAGGGGGAGATATATTAGAATCCAGAAGCCAGAAGTCAGTAAGTTATTGGAGGCATATTCTACCGCTATTCTTAATTCTGACTCCTGACTACTGGCTCCTGAATTCTGGATTTTAATCATGAAAATTATAATCATTGAAGACGACCCCCTTTTGCGCGAGAATCTCAAGCTGCTATTAAGCGGAGAGAAGGGTATTGCTATCGTTGGCGCCTGGGGTTCTGCGGAAGAGGCGCTATCTGCCATAAAAGACCTTTCCTTTGATATCATGCTTGTTGACCTCGGCCTGCCTGGCATGTTAGGTGTTGAGTTAATAAAAAAGGTAAAAGAAGAAAAACCAGAGGTTGAGATACTGGCGCATACTATTTTTGAAGACAGGGAAAATGTCTTTTCTGCAATAAAGGCAGGCGCATCAGGATATATTTTAAAAGGAAGCTCGCCGAGGGAGCTTATTGAGGCGCTTCACAGCCTTCATCAGGGCGGCGCTCCCATGAGCCCTAAAATAGCGCGCAAGCTGATAAGGGAATTTCAGGATGAGGAGATGAGCGAAGAATATCTATTAAGCCACAGGGAAAAAGAAATCGCAAAATGTATAGAAGACGGCCTTGCATATAAAGAGATTGCAGAAAAATTAAGCATAAGCCCTCATACAGTTCATACCCACATAAAAAAAATCTACGAAAAACTCCATGCCAAAAACAGGCAGGAGGCCCTTTCAACTGCAAGGAAGAAAGGAATCATCTAAATGTCAAATGTCAAAGCCCAAAGTTCAAATGAAATCCAAAGTTCAAATGACAAAATATTTGACATTCATTTGGCATTTGGATTTTGACATTTGAGCTTTTTAATCATCATCCCCCAAAAATACCCCATAATGGCGATTGAATAACCATCTCTACAATGATAGTGTGTGCTTACCTCATACCCGTCTTTGTTAAAAAGGCGTGAGGAGTAAAATTTAAATTGGGGGGGACAGATGAACGCAAAAACAGCCTTTAAGGGAGAGAAAGAAGATGAAAGATTGCTGCTTAAGAAATGGGCAAGGCTCAATGGCAATGGCAGCGCTGCTCATAATAACAATTATCAACCTTCACCCATTATATATAAGACAGAGCCAATTGGGAAAAGGCTCTGCTTCTCAATCGGTGACAACTGGGCTGAAAGGATAGGGAAAAAGGTCTACTCGTATAAGATAATATCAGTAGAGGATATTATTATCCCTGCCGGCGTATATAAATGTTATAAAGTGATTGAGGAGCTAAAGGGCGGGGCAGATAACTACTATTGGTTTGCCCCTGACGTCGGCCTTGTGAAGTGGGAGGTAGGGGAGATAAAGGGTGTCCTTCAGGACTGCGTAAAGGAGAATGGGGCAGAGCAGGAGAGGGTATGAGAAATTAAATGCATAAAAAGAGAAAATTTTTGCACAAAATAAGAAATAAGGATACGCATAATTTAACAAGGGGTTGCAACCCCTTGTTGAACATCCTGATAAATAAAGGGATTATTTATATGTCTCAATGTGGCACAATCATTGCATTTTAAAAGTATCAGAGTGTCAAAGAGTCATAGTATCAGAGTATCAGAGGGGCAAAGATTCATAGTATAACATTTGGGTTCAGGTTGCAAACCTGAACCCGCAGAGCTCTGACACTTTGATACTCTGACGCTCTGACCCTCTGACACTCTGGCACATCAACTCTTTAAAAAGCCGAGGGTGCAGAAGATGAAAAAGATTAAATTACTATCAATTTTTAGCCTTTTGCCATTAGCCCTTTGCCTTTTGCCTTGTACTGTCTTTGCCTTTGATTATTTAAAATTTGCCTTAGGCGCTGCAAGCGGATATGTAATCCATGAGGCTGCGCATCAGGCAGTGGCAGATATCAATGGAACGCCATTTAAGTGGAAAGCAGGTTCTGGCGGCACATGGGTTTCTTCCTATAATACAACAAATAGCGAAAGATATGAGCTTGCATCTGCTGGTCTGGCATCACAGGTATTATCAACAGAGATAGTCTTAAACACAAAGGACATCCCAAAGGACAATGAATATGTAATAGGACTGCTGACATTTAATGTTGTAAATGCCCTTATATATGTAGTTAGTGACGGTATACTGTATCCCAATGACAATCATGGCGATATAGAGGTAATGGACAAGGCAGGCCTTGACAGGGACTATGTAATCTCATTCTTAGTTGTTCATTCTCTATACACAGTATACAGGGTCTATTATAAAACAGACGTCCCAGTATATTTTACAATGAACAAGAACGAAATCAAGCTCGGGGTAACAATATTAAGATGGTAGCAGTAGGGCGGGCTGTGCCCGCCAGGCAAAACTTTTTGTCATTCCTGCATGCCTCTGGCAGGAATCCAGTTTTGACTATTTGTGGATTCCCGCTCAAAAACGCTGCGGGAATGACACTAAAAAAAGTGTAAAGAAGTGTTACTAACAGCACAGGCATTGCTTAAAGCATAGGGGGAATTTAATAAGAAAGGATGGTAGAGAAAAGTAAGCGGGAGGTAAAACAAAGAGCAGGGCACGAATTTATTCGTGCAAAAGGCACGGTTAAAACCGTGCCTACAACCGAAAGGAGGAAAAGGTTATGAAACAAAAAAGAGGGTATAGCAGGCATCTTTACACATTAGCATTTCTTCTCCTCGCTGCTGCCATTATTACCATTACAGGCTCCTGCGGCGGCGGTGGCGGAGGCGGAGGCGGCGGCGGAGGTGGAGGTGGAGGTGGCGGAAGCACCACAGGCGTATGGGATTCATCAACATGGGACAATGCAACATGGGGACCGTAAAGGCAGTATCAGAGTATCAAAGTGTCAAAGCATCAAGGTAAAAAGTCTGACGCTTTGACTCTTTAACACTGATGTTTTTAATGTCATTCCCGCAGCGTTTTTGAGCGGGAATCCATAGGCATTAGAAAATAAGTGGATTCCGTGTCAAGCACGGAATGACAAACTAAACAAAAGGAGGAAACAAAAATGAGCTACTTTAATAAAAAGAAATTTACCATGCGGCAGGTCGTGGGCCTGCTGACAGGTGTGTTTTTAGGGATAACGGTAATAGCGTATGCGTCAACAGTAACCTTTACAGCTGGAACAACAATAAGCTCAACAGCAGTAAAAGGTGCTATTGATTCTAATAAATCCGTAGCAATATGTTCTGCACAAGTGTGGGGTGTGACATTAGGAGCATCTAATACGGATATTAATAGTGTTGCTATAACCGTACCAGGTCCGGGCATGATTTTAGTTTCTGGCGATGGCACTTTTGGGGTTAATAATAGTGGTTTGTCGTGGCAAGCGGATGCATGGATAACTGATACCAGTGGCGGAAGCGCTATTTCATTTGCTGGAAGTTTTTGGCAGGGTGTGCCAGGGTTGCCATCAGGATTCTATTATTCACCCTTCCATAACCAGAGAATCTTCACAGTAGGCGCCGCTGGAACCTATACTTACTATCTCACGGGCAAGTACTTTACCACAGTTGCAGATGTATATTATTCAAATATCTGTGCCATTTTTACCCCAAGCTAAGCAGGCAGGGCGGGCTGCGCCCACCAGCAACAACTGCGGAACAGAACAGGCAGTCAGATGCAGGGGCGGACAGTAGGGGCGACCCGATGGGTCGCCCAAAGAGGGCGAGGCATCGCCTCGCCCCTACCTCAAAAGGGCGGGGATTTCCCCGCCCTTTTCATTTCTGCATTATGTAAGTGCAGCAATTCATCATCAATTCTTCTCTTACTGCCAAAATATATGCAATATGCTATACAGATAGTGTTGTTACTTCCACCAAATGATGTTTTTTGCGGGCCTCATCCACAACTTCCTCTACCTTTGCTGCAATAGCATCATCAATCCAGTCTGCACCGCACTGTGAACACACAGTTGCCGGCACATCTCTTATTACAACCACGCCAAATCCTAAATCTGCTGTAAAGGTAGTTTTTCCTTTCGTTTTTGCGCCGCCGCATAATGGACATTTATCAGGTAATGCCTTAATTCTCACTTTTTCCTCCTTGTCTTATAATCTGATTCAAAATGCTCTAAATCTGGTTTATATGCTGTAATTACAAAACACAATTCAGTTAATAAGTCAAATGCTGCTACCACATGGAAAGGCTCACTTTTAATCCACCATAAGAATAAGGCGCTTGAGTATGGCTTGTCATCGGGATAATCTTCAATAATTTCTCCATGCCTTAAAACCTCTTTGACTGTTTCTCTTGAGATTTCTCTTTCCATCATTTGCTCAAGTGCATGCCTTTGCCATTCAATATAACCATTTTCAACGGCGATCTGAAGTTTATCTCTATCCATTTTATTTAATTATACTCCTCAAGTGGCTTTATTGCCATAAAAATATAAGTCGTAGGATGGGCTGTTCTCGCCAGCAGCAACTGCGGAACAGAACAGGCAGTCAGATGCAGGGGGCGGACAGCAGGGGCGACCCGATGGGTCGCCCAAAGAGGGCGAGGCATCGAGGGAACAAATGGGGTCAGACCTACATTATACACTTTACATATCTACAGTAGGGCTATGCCCACCAGAATAACAACCACAGGGCGGGGGCAATCCCCGCCCTTTTTTGTTTTATTCATGCATAACAACCATTACGATATTTATCCTATCAAACGAATTTTTCCTTCTTTAAGGATAACAAGTTTGTTTTTTATGTCTATCTTTTGCTCTGATGTTGTTTTTAAAAAATTAACCAGATATTTTAAGACTAAAGAAGGGTTTTTAGTTCTGAGCCTTAATACGATGGAACTTGCCCCTAAGTATCGGTAAAGTTCTCCAAAATCAAGATCATAGGTGATGATAATTCTTTCTTCTTTTAAAGCTATTTCAACAATCTTTTCATCATGGCAACCTTTGCAGGATTCCTTTACACTTTTTACATCATATTCAAGTAATCTGAGATTATCGGTAATCTCAGGTGAAATATTTTCATCTATCAGCAGTCTCAAACTCTATCTCCGCTATATGCTTTGCAGTATCTGATGCAAAAAGCATCGCTGCCTTTATATCCTCCTCTTTTAAATCAGGATAATATTTTAATATCTCCTGAACAGAGATGCCCTCTGCAAGCATATCAAGAATTACATATACAGGTATACGTGTTCCCTTAAATACAGGTTTCCCGAGAAGGATTTTTGGATTTATCTCAATCCTTTCATGATAATCTTCCATTGTATTACCTCCTTTTTAATCTAACTGATTGCTGAAAAGGTGTCTTTCTGTTGTCATTGGAAGGAGCGTCAGCGGTTGCGAGGCGAAGCCAAAGCAAACACAGGGATTCCTCGCTTCGCTCGCAATGACACTTGGCTGAGTTTTTCAGCAACTTGTTAAGTATAACATATTTTTATAGTTATAGCTATCTTTGCTTTTATCCCCGAATTGACTCACATTAAAGGAAATGGGGAATGGGATTATATCTACATTATATATTTTACATATCTACAGTAGGGTTGTGCCCACCAGCAGCAACTGCGGAACAGAACAGGCAGTCAGATGCAGGGGCGGACGGCCCCATTAGAAAACTTTTCTAACAGGGTAAACTGTTCGCCCCTGCTATCATAACTCAAAGGGCGGGGGAAATCCCCGCCCTTTTGTTTTCTACCTTTTACTATTCACATTTTCTAAGAATTTATTTTTGACATTTTATCATTCTCTGCTATAATCTAAAATAAAGGATCGGAGCTAATGCCAGAAAAGGAATATCTTATTATGTTTGACTTAGATGTAAGAAAAAGGCATTATCATAAAGCTGAAGCAGGAAAAATTACGGTTTTTATGGTTCAATTAGAAATCAGGATGAACGACATGTGGAGAGAGGTTATTCGTTATGACTGCGCTCATAATTTTACCCATAAAGACTGTTATAATATAAATGGTAAGCAAAGAAAGAGTACACTTTATTTAGATTACGAAGAAGCCCTTACTATGGCTGATGATGACCTAAATGAAAACTGGGAGTATTACAAAAAGAGATTTCTAAGAGGGGATTTTCCATGTTAAGAAGAGAGGGTTTTACAGAAAAGAATAGTATGATAGTAAAGGAATTTGACCGTTACATCCTTGAACATCCAGAATTTGCTGAGAAGATACCACACAATGCTTTAGTTGTTATGCAAATAGAAAGGGACGAGGAGTTTAATCAATGGGCAAAAGAAACTGCTTTGAAAGCTGCGGAGAAAGACCAGCCAATAGTGTATGTAACAATTACTGAATTAAAACCCATCCGTTCAAGAATTGAAAAGCTAAAACTTGAAATGGTTTCTTAAGCCTTAACCTTTTGGGGGAGAAATCGGGGTCAGACCTGGAAGGAAATGCAAGGAAATGGGTTCACCCCTTTAAAGGGCACCTGTCAAGGGAAAAAACTATCCCCAAGCGAGAATTAAAAATGGGGTCAGACCTACATTATACACTTTACATATCTACAGCAGGGCTGAGCCCAGCAAAAATCATGGGGCGGGGAAATCCCCGCCCTGTTTGTTTCCACTTTAATTCTTCTCTAAATCCTGCCTTAATGATTGAATAATTTCTATGCCTTCTTTCAAATTCTATGCTATAATTTTATAATAAAACATAGGAGGTGAACAGTGATGAAAGGTACTACTTTTGATAATGTTATTGAAATTATAGAATCTTTGCCTGAAGAACAGAGAGAGTCGCTCATTGAGATTGTTAAAAAGCGCTTAATAGAGGAAAGAAGAGAGAGGTTAGCTCAAAGCATTAAGGAAGCAAAAGAGGAATATATGCGTGGTGAGGTGAAGCAAGGCACAGTAGATGATCTTATGCGAGAGCTCTTAAAATGAGAAAGCTTATATGGGGCAAGACATTTATACGGGCATTTAAACGAGTAATAAAGAAGCATCCAAATTTAAGAGAAGATATAGAGGGAACACTAAGGATTTTAGTTCAAAATCCATTTGCTCCACAGCTTGAAGCTCATAAACTTAAAGGGAAACTTTCAGGCTCGTGGGCATGTAGCGCAGGATATGACCTTCGTATTATTTTTGATTTTATAAAAAATGAGAAACAAAAAGAAGACGATATTTTCCTCATTGAAATTGGAACTCATGACGAAGTTTATTGAGCAGTCGTAGGCTGGGCTCTGCCCGCCAGCAGCAGGGCAGGCAGTCAGATGCAGTGGCGGACGGCCCCATTAGAAAATTTTTCTAACGGGGTAAATTGTCTGCCCCTGCTGATAACTCAACAGGGCGGGGAAATCCCCGCCCTGTGTTTTTCTACCCGTCTTCGCAGAACCATCCTTAGCCATGCGCCAACATTAAAAGCAACAGCCTGAAAAGGTTTGACAAAATCTGAGAAAAGTAGGATAATTAAAATCAGATGAAACATGAGGATAGAAGAAAGGAATTAGGTAAGATGTTGATGGATGTAGCCAAATATCTTGCCACAGTTGGGCTTATTGGCAGCGTCCTTACAAACAGCCTTACCATTTATGGTGGTGTAGCAATAACCATCATTGTCGTTTCATTGATTTTAATTGCCTTTTATATTATTCCGCCAAAAAGGAAGGTGTAATATGTCAGCAGGAGCTTATATAATTCTCGCAGGTTTAGTCATTATTGGGATTTGGGGTCTCATTGTTTCTTACAGGGAAGACCACCCTAAAAAGAAAAGAACATAGTCAGTAGGGTGGGCTGTGCCAACCAGCAACAACTGCGGAACAGAGCAGGCAGTCAGATGCAGGGGGGAACAAATGGGGTCAGACCTACATTATACACTTTACATATATACAGCAGGGCTGAGCCCAGCAAAAATCATGGGGCGGGGAAATCCCCGCCCTTTTTCTTTGACAAAGCAAAGTTATTTTGCTCCTTCCCATCAAGGCGTTTATCTGATATAATTTACTATAAATAATGAAACTGCAAAATAAAGAATATGCGTATGTTCCCCTTGCCAAGCTTCTGGACTATCTGTTGTCAGGGACTCATCCAGTGGGGAAATCAAAGGCTAAATATTTGCGTTCATTAGGCTTTAATGAGACAAATTTAAATTTTCTTAAAGAAGGCTTATTAGGCATTGCCAGAACAGAAGATGTAAAAGAGGTGATATCATCTTCACACGGCGTAAAATATGTTATAGATGGAACACTCCAGACACCAATCGGGGTTTTTATTAAACTGAGGACTATATGGATTATTGATAAAGATATGGAGCGTCCACGCTTTATAACAGCTTATCCAATATAAAACCAAGGGAGGTTGATATGATAAAGGAATTAGACATGGTTGTTCTGAAACACGATATTAAAGAGCATGGATTAACAGAAGGTGATATAGGCGCAGTGGCGCACTGTTATGGCAGCGGCAATGCCTATGAGGTTGAATTTGTTACTGCTGAAGGTAAAACGATTGCTGTAATCACTCTTACTCCCGATGATGTCAGATTGATGAGAGATAAAGAAATTCTGCATGTAAGAGAAATGTCACTGATAGCCTGATGCAGTTAGTGAGAGGAAGTAGCAGGCTGGGTTTCACCCGCCAGCGGCAACTGCGGAACAGAACAGGCAGTCAGATGCAGGGGCGGGC
>JAHFEP010000058.1 GCA_023248415.1 Nitrospirota bacterium | reverse complement strand
GAATATAAAAGAAGCGGGCCGAATTGGTTTCTCAGGGTCTTTATTGACAAGAAGGGCGGTGTCTCCCTTGATGACTGTGAAAAGGCAAGCAAGCATATCAGTCAGGTATTGGATGTTGAGGATATAATACCCCATTCATATACCCTTGAGGTATCGTCTCCTGGCCTTGACAGGCCGCTGAAAAAGATAGAGGATTATCAGCGCGAAAAAGGCAAGCTGGCAAGGATAAATACATTCGGACCCATAAATAATCAAAAGATATTTATTGGAAGGATTTTAGAGATAGACAACGGCATTGTAAAAATAGTAGAAGAGAAGCTTGGTCAGATGGAGATTCCATTATCCAATATCGCAAAGGCGAGACTGGAGATTGAGTTTTAATAATTTCGGAGGATTTAAATAATGAACCATCAATTAATAACAGTTATTGAGCAGCTTTGCAGGGAGAAGGGTATAGACGGCAGTGTTGTTGTAAAGGCCCTTGAGTCTGCCTTATTGGTTGCAGCAAAAAAGCGGTTTGGTTCTGTATGTGAAAATATAGATGTCAGCATTGACCCTACGACAGGCGAGATTCAGGTTATTGCAATTAAAAAGATTGTAGAAAAGGTGCAGAATCCGAGAGAGGAAATTTCTCTTGAAGAGGCAGCAAAGACAGATGAGAGCGCAGAGATAGGCGATGAGATTGGCAGTATAATACCGATGGAGGACCTCGGAAGGATTGCAGCCCAGACAGCAAAGCAGGTGATAATCCAGAAGGTGAGAGAGGCAGAGTGGGATGTTATCCTGAAAGATTTTAAGAATAAGCAGGGCGACCTGATAAACGGTGTTGTGATGAGGCAGGAGAGAAGGGATTATATAATAGACCTTGGAAAGACTGAGGGTGTTCTTCCTGCCAAGGAGCAGATACCCGGCGAGCCATACAGAAGGGGCGACAGGGTAAGGGCATATATCCTTGATGTCAGGCATACGGCTAAGGGCCCCCAGATTATACTTTCAAGGACATATCCTAATTTCGTTGCAAAACTCTTTGAGATGGAGGTGCCGGAGGTTTACGAAGGGATAGTTACTGTAAAAGGCGTTGTAAGGGAGCCCGGGGACAGGGCAAAGATTGCTGTTGCTTCAAAAGATTCTTCAATTGACCCTGTTGGCGCCTGTGTTGGCGTCAAGGGCTCAAGGGTTCAGGCAGTTGTAAGGGAGCTGCGCGGAGAAAAGATTGATATTATTGCATGGAGCGATGACCCGAGGGCATTTATTGGCGAGGCGCTCAGCCCTGCAGTAATTGAGAGGGTCGGCATTAATGAGCAGGAGAAATCTGCGACAATCGTAGTTGCAGACCAGCAGTTATCCTTGGCAATAGGAAAGAAAGGACAGAATGTCCGCCTTGCAGCAAAGCTGACAGGATGGAAGATAGATATATTAAGCGAAACTGAATACCAGGGCAAGAGGGCTGCGGAAAGGGAAAAGGAGATTACTGAGGCAATCGCCCATGAGACAAAGCAGCAGGCAGAGGCTGAAGGAGAATCTGCAGCAGAAGAGACAATAGGGGCAGTGTCAGGATCTGCTGAATCAGCTCTTGCATCCCTTCCTGGTGTCGGCGAGAAGATGGTTTTATTGCTAAAAGAGCACGGCTTTAGTTCAATAAAGAGTATTGCTGAGGCAACAGAGGATGAGCTTTCCAAGATACCAAAGATTGGAGAAAAGACAGCAAAAAAGATTATTGATGCTGCGAGGGGGTTAATCCACTCTGCATGAATTTATGGTAGGGGGTGAATAGTTTTATGGAAGGACAAAAGGTCTTTGAACTTGCAAAACATATAGGCATGACTAATAAAAAGCTCCTGTCAGAGCTTAAGACAATGGGCATTGACGCCAAGAGCTACATGAGTGTCCTTGATGATAAAACTGTGAGTTTAGTTATTAATAAATTTGACAAGGGTAAAAAGATAAAGGCAGAGGAAAAGCCTCAGGAAAAGAAAAGAGGCACTGTTCTTATAAAGAAGAAGCATAAAGAATTAGAGGCGCCTGCTGAGGCAGCCATATCAAAAGAAACACCGCCTTTACCGCATCCAATAGCAGAGGCAAAAGAAGTAACAGAATTGCCTGAAAAAATTTCTGCTGCTCCCGCAGTTCAGGAATTACCCCCGCAGCCTGAAGCAGCGCTTAAAAAAGGGGTCAAAGAAGAGGCTGAAAAACCTGCTAAACAGCCAGAGAAGGTTGAGGCTGCGAAGAAAGAAAAAGAAAAGCTATTCAAACCAAAGGATAAAACAAAAAAATTCAAGACCCTTAAGACGATTGAAAAAGAAGCAAAGCATCCAAACGGACTTGTAAAATGGAATGAGTTAGAGATATTTCAGAAAAGGCCTGGAAAACAAAGGCCTGTAGCAAAAAGGCTTAAAAGGGCTGCGGCGCCGGAAGAAATAACAAAGCCGAGAAAAAAGGTTATTAAAATCCACGAAGGCATTACTGTAAAGGAATTTGCCGAAGCCATCGGCCAGAAAACAGGCGAAATCATAAAGAGATTGATGGAGATGGGTTCTATGGCAACAATCAATCAGCCCATGGATTTAGACGCTGCAATCCTGATTTCAGACAGCCTCGGGCTTAAGGTGGAAACAGTATCTACAGTATCTACAGAAGAGCTTATTTCAGAAGTTCAGGATGAAGCAGCTTTATTAACCCCAAGGTCTCCTGTAGTTACAATTATGGGACATGTTGACCACGGCAAGACATCGCTGCTGGATGCTATAAGGCAGACTAAGGTGACAGAAGGAGAGGCTGGCGGCATTACCCAGCATATAGGCGCGTATAAGGTAAAGGTCGGGGACAAGAATGTTGTATTTCTTGATACCCCGGGGCACGAGGCATTTACTGCAATGAGGGCAAGGGGCGCACAGGTAACAGATATAGTAATCCTTGTTGTTGCTGCTGATGACGGCGTTATGCCCCAGACCATTGAGGCAATAAACCATGCAAAGGCTGCAAAGGTGCCTATAATAGTCGCAATAAACAAGATAGACAAGCCAGAGGCGAATCCAGATAAGATAAAGCAGGCATTAACTGAATATGAACTTATCTCTGAGGCATGGGGCGGACAGACCATATTTGTAGAGGTCTCTGCAAAGAAAAAGATTAATCTGGATTCACTGCTTGAGATGATACTTCTTCAGGCAGATGTGCTGGAGCTTAAGGCAAACCCGAATAAGCAGGCAAGGGGAACCATAGTTGAGGCAAAGCTTGACAAAGGAAGAGGACCTGTTGCAACAATTCTTATACAGAGCGGAACACTTAAGGTTGGCGACGCCTTTGTAACAGGAACATATTTCGGCAGGGTAAGGGCATTGCTTGATGATCTGGGCAGAAAGGTGGAGAGCGCAGGGCCTTCAACACCTGTTGAGGTTATCGGCCTTGAAGGCGTGCCGTTGGCAGGCGATTCATTTGTTGTTGTTGATGATGAAAAGGTTGCAAAGGAGATTGCAGTAACAAGGCAGCAGAGGCAGAGGAGCGCAGAGCTGGCAAAGGCAAAGAAGATAACACTTGACGACCTCTATGCAAAGATAAAGGACGGCGAGGTTAAAGAGCTTAATATAATTGTAAAGGGCGATGTCCAGGGTTCTGTTGAGGCGCTTAAAGAGGCGCTGGAGAGGCTCAGCACAAGCGCTGTCAAATTGAATGTTATTCACGGCTCTGTTGGCGCTATTACAGAGACAGATATAATGCTCGCCTCTGCGTCAAATGCGATTATAATAGGCTTTAATATAAGGCCAGAGGTTAAGGCATCTTCCCTTGCGGAGAAGGAGAATGTAGATATAAGGCTCTATACTATTATCTATGATGCAATTGCAGATGTAAAATCAGCAATGGAAGGCCTGCTTGAGCCGACATTAAAGGAGCGCGTGCTTGGAAGGGCAGAGGTGAGGCAGACCTTCAGCATTTCCAATATTGGCACAATTGCAGGCTGCTATGTAACAGACGGCTCTATTCTGCGAACCTGTGCAGGCGTCAGGGTTTTGAGGGACAATGTTGTGATATACGATGGAAAACTCTCGTCTCTCAAGAGATTTAAAGATGATGCCAAAGAGGTGCAGAGCGGCTATGAGTGCGGTATAAGTATAGAGAATTTTAATGACATCAAGGCAGGGGATGTTATTGAGGCGTATACAGTAGACAAGATAGCAGCAAAATTATGAGAGTCGGGATTTGCACTATAGAATTACATATCCCTGATGCTAACTCTTTAAAGGGGAAGAGACAGGTTCTAAAGAGTCTTAAGGATAAGATAAGGTTAAAATTTAATGTCTCTATAGCAGAGGTTGATGAGAATGAATTGTGGCAGAAGGCAATATTGGGCGTATCCTGCATTGGTAATGGAAATAGCCATATAAATGCCATGCTGGATAAGGTGATAGATTTTATTGAAGGCATACCGGCAGTGCAGTTGTTAAATTATAAAATAGAGATAATATAATGCTAAACGGCTTCGTAAAAAGTCCATCTGCTGCGTTGTCGCTTCGGCCTCGCATCCTCACATACTAACTTGTATGCTGCGGTGCGATGCCTCGCTCCGCCTTGCATCTGGAGCTTTTTACTTTGCCGTCTAATTTAGATGTAAGGGGTTTTGATGTTAGGCTATAAAAGGTCAGACAGGCTCGGCGAGCAGATAAAGGAAGAGATTGCTGATATAATAATGCACAAGATACATGACCCGAGGATTGGGTTTGTAACAGTTACTCATGTGGATTTATCAGACGACCTTAAAAATGCAAAGGTCTATATAAGCATATTGGATGATTCTGCTAAGAAAGGCGATACCATCAGCGGCCTTATTAGCGCTGCTGGATTTATTAGAGCTGAATTAAGAAAGAGATTGAGAATCAGATATATCCCTGAACTGATATTTAAGGTAGATGATTCCATAAAAGAGGGAATCAGGATGGTAAAGATACTGGATGATTTGGAGAAGGAAGAATAATGGGGCTTGAAAAGGTTATTAAGTGCATAAAGGAGAATAAAAGATTTTTAATAACAACCCATGTTAATCCAGAGGGTGATGCAATAGGCTCATCAATTGCCCTTGCATTGATATTAAAAAAACTCGGGAAGAAGGTAGTTGTTTGCAATACCGATCCTGTTCCAATGAATATGCAATTTTTGCCATATTCCAAGAAAATAAAACAGGAAAAAACCATTGAAAACAGATTTGATGCGATGTTTGTGCTTGACTGCGGGAATAAGGATAGGGTCGGTCTGTTTAAAAACGGGGCAATGCCCTCGCCTCCGCCAATAGTAAATATTGACCATCACATAACCAATGAAAAATTTGGCTATATAAATTATATAGACGCTAAGGCAACTGCAACAGGCGACATAATCTACAGGCTTGCAAAGGCATTAAAGGTGAAGATAGATAAGAATATTGCAACAGCTATATATACCACACTCCTTACAGAAACAGGCTCCTTCAGATATTCAAATACCAATTCAGGCATACTCAGGGTTTCAGCAGAGCTTATTGATACTGGCATTAATCCATGGAGGATAGGTCAGCAGATATATGAAACCAATACATTCCAGCGCCTGAAACTGCTCGGTATGCTTTTGGATGAGATGGAGATAGACAGCACAGGAAAGATTGCATGGGTGACAATAACCTCCGCCCATTATGCTGCTACCAGCACTACAGTGGAGGATGTTGAAGATTTCATAAATTTCCCCCGCTCTGTAAAAGGGGTGGAGATAGCCATTCTTTTCAGGGAATCTAAAGAGGATTTGTATAAGATAAGCTTCAGGTCAAGGGGGACGATAGATGTAACAATGCTTGCATTAAAATTTGGCGGAGGCGGGCATAAGTATGCTGCCGGCTGCACTGTAAAAGGGAGTCTTAATGAGGTAAAGGAAAAGGTTCTGCATGCAGCAGCAGAGGAGATGGAAAAGAAAATAGTTAAAAAGCAGAAGGGCGTGGCAGCATAGTAAATGAAAGATTAGAGAACCCTTGAATCCTTGAACCCTAATTTAATAATGGATGGCTTCTTAGTAATAAATAAGCAAAAAGGCTGGACATCTGCTGATGTAGTGAATAAAATAAAGAGGGTCTTAAAAATAAAAAAGGCAGGCCATCTTGGAACGCTTGATCCTGATGCAACCGGGGTTCTGTTAGTTGCTGTTGGCAAGGCGACAAAGGTTATCCGTTATATAAATGAGGGCGATAAGGAATATCAGGCAGTAATGAAACTTGGCGAGAAGACAGATACGCTTGATGCTTCAGGAAAGGTTATTGAGACTAAAGAGATTCCAAAATTAGACAGGGATAAAATAGAGAAGGTATTAAAGGATTTTACAGGAAAGATTTCCCAGACACCGCCTGCATATTCTGCAGTAAAGGTTGATGGTGTCAGGGCGTATGAGCTTGCAAGAAAAGGGAAGGCTGTTCAGATTAGACCGAGGGATGTTGTTATAAAAAATATATCCCTTACAAATATTAATATTCCTTTTATTGCATTTAATGTGGTATGCTCAAAGGGGACTTATATCCGCTCCCTCTGCTCAGATATTGGAGAGAGGCTCGGGACAGCGGCGCATATGTTCAGCCTGATAAGGACTGCCTCAGGTGAATTTAAGATTGGCGATGCTGTTCAAATAGACGACCTTGAGAAGACAGGCATTGAATGGCATCAGGACAGGTTAATTAAAATAGATGAGGCATTGGGTTTTATGCCTGAAGTTAGAATTAAAAAAGATTTTGAGGATAAGGTGAAGAACGGGATGCCGATAACAGCATCATTTATTGAAAAGATATCACATGATTTTAAGCTCAATGATAAGGTAAGAATATATTCAGATGAAAAACTTACGGCTGTTGGTATAGCAAAATATAACAGCTCACAGATAGCGGATTTAAGTGACAAAGAGGCGCTTATAAAAATCGACAAGATATTGGTGTGAAACGTTTAGTGTCAGAGAGTCAAAGCATTAAAGTGTCAGAGTAGCTTTGACCCTTTGATACTCTGAAACTTTGATACTGATTGGAAAGGGGGTGAAAAGATGAAATTAGTAAAGGAGCAAAAGCAAAACATAATCTCTGAATACAAGACTCACGATGCTGATACAGGCTCTCCAGAAGTGCAGATTGCTATCTTGAGTGGAAGGATATCGTATCTTACAGAGCATTTTAATATTCATAAAAAGGATCACCATTCAAGGAGAGGCCTGCTGATGCTTGTCAGCAAGAGGAGAAAACTGCTTGATTATCTGAAAAGCAAGGATATGGGGAGATACCAGAATGTAATCGGCAAACTTGGTTTAAGAAAGTAAAAAATACATTGGCTTAGTTAGATTAAACAACGGAGAAGATAATGATAAAAAAGATAGAAGCAGAATTTGGGAGCTATAAGGTTTCTTTAGAATATGGAAGGATGGCAAAGCAGGCACATGGCTCAATTGTCGGCCAGTACGGAGATACAGTTGTCCTTGCTACTGCAGTTGCATCAGATGAGGCAAAAGAGGGGATAGATTTTCTGCCGCTTACAGTTGATTATCAGGAGAAGGCGTATGCAGCAGGCAAGATTCCCGGCGGCTTCTTTAAAAGAGAGGGAAGGCCGAGCGAAAAGGAGATACTTGTCAGCCGGTTGATTGACAGGCCTATCAGGCCTTTGTTCCCTGATAATTTTTTTAATGATACGCAGGTTATTGCGTCAGTTCTTTCTGCTGACCAGACCAATTCATCCGATTTCCTCGGGATAATATGCGCGTCAGCAGCGCTGACAATCTCTGATATACCATTTAACGGCCCGATTGGCGCTGTTAAAATAGGGAGGATTGAAGGTGAGTTTGTAATCAACCCCTCATTCACAGAGATTGAAAGAAGCGATTTAAACCTGATAGTTGCAGGCACAAGGGACGCAGTTATGATGGTTGAGGGCGGCGCAAATGAACTGCCTGAGGATGTGGTTCTTGAGGCCATTGGTTTGGCCCATAGAGAGATTCAGAAGGTGATTGATATTCAGCTTGAATTAAAGGCTCTTGTAGGCAAGAAGAAGATGGAGATACAGCCTCTGTCAATCAACAGGGAATTGGAAGAAAAGATAAAAGAAATGTCGCTTGGAAGGATTCGTGAAGCAATACTGATTTCTGGCAAGGCATCAAGGCAGGAGCATCTTGATAAAATCCTTGATGATATCCACCTCCATCTTAAAAAGGAGGAAGAGGATATAACAAAGGAGATTACTATCATCTTCCAGGAGATTGAGAAGAATGAAGTAAGGAGGATGATTTTAGATAAAAATAAAAGGGCTGACAGCAGGGGATACAAGGATATCAGGCCTATAACCTCTGAGGTTAGTGTTTTGCCGAGGACTCACGGCTCTGCCATCTTTACAAGAGGCGAGACACAGAGCCTTGCCATTGCCACACTTGGGACATCTGATGATGAACAGAGGGTTGATGCATTAGAGGGCGAGACTAAGAAGACCTTTATGCTTCACTATAACTTTCCTCCTTTCAGCGTTGGCGAGGTAAAGCCGTTAAGAGGACCCGGCCGCAGAGAAATAGGCCATGGCGCACTGGCAGAGAAGGCGCTGAAGGCAGTTATTCCCTCAAAGGATGAATTTCCATATACCCTGCGTGTTGTATCCGATATCCTTGAATCAAACGGTTCTTCCTCAATGGCAACTGTCTGTGCAGGCACCCTTGCGCTTATGGATGCAGGTGTTCCAATAAAGGCGCCTGTTGCCGGAATTGCAATGGGTCTGATTAAAGAAGATGACAAAATCGCAATCCTTTCAGATATCCTTGGGCTTGAAGACCATCTTGGAGATATGGATTTCAAGGTTGCAGGGACAAGAAAAGGCGTTACTGCAATACAGATGGACATAAAGATAGCCGGAATAACAAAGGAGTTAATGGCCTTGGCAGTTGAACAGGCAAGAGAAGGCAGATTATTTATCCTTGACAAGATGCTTGAAACAATAGCAGAGCCCCGCACAACACTCTCAGCGCACGCGCCTCGTATTCTTACAATGAAGGTAAAGCAGGAAAAGGTTAGGGAGGTAATTGGACCAGGCGGCAAGGTAATCAGAAGCATTGTTGAGAAGACAGGTGTTAAGATAGATATAAATGACAGCGGAGTAATATCTATTGCCTCAACAGATGAAGATGCTGCAAAGGCTGCAATAGAGATGATAAACCAGATAACAGCAGAGGCAGAGATCGGCAAGATATATCTCGGCAAGGTGAGGAGGATAGTGGATTTCGGCGCCTTTGTGGAAATTATTCCGAATACAGACGGCCTTGTGCATATCTCTCAGCTTGCGGAGCACAGGGTAAAGAATGTGACTGATGAGGTATCAGAGGGTGATGAGATACTTGTAAAGGTTATTGAGATTGACAAGCAGGGCAAGATCAGGCTTAGCAGAAAAGATGCCTTGAAGGAAGCGGCTGAAAAAGGGGAAATTACTGAAAAAAGGGCTGTGAAAAAATAGACATATAAGATGAATAAATTTAAAAAGGTTGTTTTAGACAATGGCATCCGCATAGTAACAGAGAAAATACCCTATGTAAAATCTGTTTCACTCGGTGTCTGGGTAAATGCAGGCTCAAGAAATGAGAGTGAGAAGGAGAGCGGCATATCTCATTTCATTGAGCACATGTTCTTCAAAGGCACAAAGAGGCGGAGTGCCAAGGACATTGCTATTGCAATGGACTCAATAGGCGGAGAGCTGAATGCCTTTACATCAAGGGAGGCGACAACATACTATTCAAAGGTATTAGATACCCATGTAAAAGAGGGTGTTGAGCTCTTATCCGATATCTTTTTAAATTCGCTCATTGACGAGAAGGAGATAGAAAAGGAAAAACAGGTTATCTTTGAAGAGTTGAAGATGGTAGAGGATACGCCTGATGATTATATACATGACCTATATACACATACTGTCTGGCCAAAACATCCGCTCGGAAGGTCAATCCTCGGCAACCTTGAAACAGTCGCATGGTTTAAGCGGAAGAATTTCATAAATTATCTTGATAAGAATTATTATCCTAAAAATATAGTAATATCTGCTGCTGGCAACTTTGACCTTAAAAAGCTTATCAGGCTTCTTGATAAAAGCTTTGGAAGATTAGAAAGGGCTGAAACCGCCAGACACCAGCTCACCCCGGAGATTAAAGGGAGGATATCTGTCAAGAAAAAGAGGCTTGAGCAGATACATATCTGTCTCGGCACAAGAGGTCTGAGTCATGTGCATAAAGACAGGTATGCGTTATATGCCCTGAACACAATGCTCGGCAGCAGCATGAGTTCACGGCTTTTTCAGGAAATCAGGGAGAAGCGCGGACTTGTGTATGCAATCTATTCCTATATCTCTGCCTTCAGGGATACAGGCCTGTTCACAGTTTATGCTGGCACAAGCCAATCTTCTGTTTTTGAGGTAATCCATCTGATAATGAAGGAGTTTAAAAATCTGAAGGAAAAGAGGATAGCGCCCTCTGAACTGAATAAGGCATTGGAGCAGATGAAGGGGAATCTAATGCTGAGCCTTGAGAGTACAAGCAGCAGGATGAGCAAGAATGCAAAAGATGAATTATACTTCAACAGGTATATTCCATTTGAGGAGATAATAAGAAACATCAACAAGGTTACAACAAAACAGATTCAGCGTCTGGCAAATGAGCTATTTGATAGGAACCTGATAACGCTTACAGCAATAGGCGATATAAGCAAGAAGGACATTGATGAGGATTTGCTAAGGTGCTAAAAAACTCTTATTCACGGTTTATTTAATTACTGCTGTGAATTTCTGAATGGTTACAGCGCCTCTTTTATCGCCAATGGTAATCTTTAAGTTATGTGTGCCTGATGGAAATTGGGCATTTGAAATTTTTATCCCCTGTTTGCTGACATACGGCAGCACCCTCTGGGTAATGTCAATGCTGAATAATTTCAGGTACTCAACCTTTAAGGTTGAGATATCTATCTCTTCAAGGCCTTTTGTTATAAAATACAATTCTATATTTAATGGAGGGGCATAGACCTTTCCTTCTTCCGGGGTAACAACCTTTATTATCGGGCCTGCGCTGTCAGATTTAGATTGAATGTCTCTTGCAATATTCTCGTATTGAACATCTGACATATCAGGCAGGAGCGCCTCTGCCAGTGTTATTAAGGTTATGGGGATGGCGCCAACAGCCTTTTCCCTGCTGCAGCCGGCGCCGGCATCTTCCAATGATTTTGCTTCACCATAAACAAAACTCGCCACCTGTCCGCTGATAACAGAAACAATCTCTTTTTGCATTGCCCTCATTGCCTTATTTTCTGCCTCTGATAAGGTCAGATGTCCTTCTCTGCCAGCTCTTGAAATATTCCCAAAGGTTTTTCCATTTTTTGCGTCTATAAGCTGAAAATCAGCGCACCATCGGACATATTTCCATTTTGGATCCGGAATGTCCGCCTTCCATAGGGCAGCCTCTCCAATAATCAGCAGGTCAGCCAGATTTGCCTGCCTGTTTTCTTTTAATACGGAAAAGCCGTCCCTGTTTAAACCTTCAATTACAGCCTTTTTTATTGCGCTGCTATTATCGCCTGCTACTGTTACATAAACATTAAAGCCCTTTGAAATAAATTCCTCTAATTCCTGTGTAATATTTCCAAGATTTATTGAACTATGTAAACCGGTTCCTGCTGAATTTACTATCCTGAAATCTGCGTTATATGCCTCTCTCAGGGCAAGGGTTCTTATTACCCTTCTGAGATTTCTGATTCTTTCAAATTTATCCGTTGCCTCTTGGGCTTTCCTGAAAAAATCTTTTGCCTCTGCGTCCAGAGCATTTATCCGCTCCTTTAAGGCTGCTGCAGCATGGCTTCTGTTAATTACAGCAAGGGCATAGTAACGGGCAGTGGTTTTATCCTGCCATGTCTGAACGATCTTTACATTTTCCAGGATTTTTTCTGAAGAGACCTTTGTCATCTCTTCTATTGCGAGCTGGCGCTGGGCTTCAGTTTTTCCTTTAGATTCTATCTGAAGATATTTTTCCAATTCAACGGATTTTGAGCTTACCTCTGCCCTGAATATCTTTGCGATTGCAGCATAAGCGCGCTCCTCTGCAGACTTTTGCGTATCACCTTCTCCTACTCCTGTCAGATACTTTTCTTCAGGGTATGATAAGGCCGGGTTATTTATCCATTCTGGTCTTTTTTCTGCATATACAAAAGCCGGTATTAATATAATATGGAGGGCTATTAAACATATTATAGAAAATCTGATGTATTTCATCTGATTATCCTTTGAGTCAGAAACTTTTTACCGCCTGCTTTTATGGAAATGTCAGTAAATATCCTTTTCTCCAGAATCTCTCCGCTTGCGCCTATATAATGCACCTCTATATTATAACTGCCAGGGGAGAGAAAAACCCTTGCCATCTGAATCTTATCAGGCAGTGTTCTCCAGCTTCTTTTATCTGCCTCTTCTGTTGCAACAGATGCAATGTTAAGCAATCCACCCACTAAAATACCTGCATCCTTTCCGTATTTCTTGGTAGCAGCCTTTTTTGCGGTTTGCGCTGCTGCAAATTTAAGCGCAACCCTTGCTACGGCCTTGGCGGTAATCCTGCCAATTCTGTCTTCAAGATTTTTTTTGGCAATAGCAGTTATATCCTCCACCAAATAGGTTTTCTCTTCTGAATTTTTGCCTCTTATGTAAATCCTTGCATATGCAACCTGCGAAGGCTGCGGAGCAAATCTTGGCAGGGCAATCCTTAGATAATAAAGCTGCCCTGATACATCAGGCACAGGCGCATCAATAAAAAAATCCTCTTTAAAGGGCGCCCTTCCCGAGAGGTAAATGAAGATAAGCTCTCCATTAGACTGAAGCTCTTTTATATCCCTTATTTTAATATTATTAAATTCTCCCTGATGTTTTTTGTATTCATCGTAAAGGCCTAAAGCCCTGCTTAACCGTAACAGGTCTTCACCAATGAAGCTCGGCATAGCCGTTCCATAGTTGCGGCGATAGTCTTTGTATGCCATATACGCCTTGTTGTATGAGATATAGGCATCATTCAACTCGCCCCTGTATTCATATAGTATGCCGCTCAGATAACGCGCAAAGGCGTCTTCTTTATAAACATTCTTCTTTTCATATTTGTCATTATAGAGATTCAGCTTATGGTCTACCTTTCTTGCTTCCACCAATGCATCATCCCACTTTCCCAAATAAACATAATTTAATGCCATAACAAGGTTTAACATTACCTTTTCAAAGTCCTCGCCTTCGTATGGCAGCAAATTATCGTTAGTCAGCATGGCGCCGCCTTCTGTTGTGATGCTCTTGGTATAGAGGTCTTCTACGAACTTTTCAGCCTCAGAAAGATAGAGGTTGCTCTTTTCATAGTTGCCTGCCAAATGAAGCGTCATTCCCCTGTCCATATAATATAATACTGCGTTCCTATCGCCGTATTTATTCTTATACTGTTCTACAATGCTGTCAGCTTTATGGTAATTGCCTTCAAGGAGATTCCTCTCTACCATAACATAGTGCGAGACCGGGGCTGCGCAGGCATATAATAGTAGGATTAAGAAAAAGGAAATCAAAAAGCAAGAAGGTATATATTTTTGCTTCATCTTTTAATTCCCGGCTAAAAACCTGAGCGGCTTCTTTCTATAACCTTCTTTATTTTTTTCTGTCCAAACCAAACCTTTGTATTTTTTTCTATATCTATCAATTCTAAATCTACCTGATAAAAGATTACCTTTGTGCCTTTTGCCTCATCAAGGATGGTATTGATAGTTCCTTTCAGCATATAATCTGCCCCATGCTCTTTTCCGGGGCCCTTTGCTGTTGCATCACTGGAATGCTGCGCCTGGTCAACCCGTTCCTCCCTTACCTCTTCCCTTTCCCCCCTGCCTGCTACAAATTGAACTCTGCCAGAGTTGGTAAGCTCCCTTTCCAGATCCTTTGTAAATGTCTGCACATTAATATGCTCATGGCTTCTGTTTATTACAGTGCCTACAATAACAGTCGGTTGTTTTGCAAATTTCCTAAAAAAGTTGTCTATCCACGGGCGGTTTAGGGCATCCTTTACCATCTCTTCGGCTACGAGGCGGGAATCAGTGTCATTCCACCTGCCGCTTAAGTCTGTAACTGTGTCTGTTCCTACTCTGCTTACTTTTGGCCCTGCACATGAGGCAATAAAAATACTTAAAATGAAAAATAAGATTATTTTAGGCGCCTGTTTTTTAAATAGCATAGTCTCCCTCACTTTCTGAATTTTTGTCGCATCTCATCCATAAAATCTTCCATATCCTTCATCTGATCAAGAATCAATTTATCCATATTAAATGGATTCTTTTCTGTCAGCACCTCTGGTTCCTTTTGCTCCTTTGGCGCCTTTGGAATATCTTTTTCCTTCTTCTTTTCTTCCTTGCGGCCTGTGGCATCATCCTGCTTGTCTGTTATCTCTTTTTCCGTTCCTGACG
>JAHFEP010000200.1 GCA_023248415.1 Nitrospirota bacterium | reverse complement strand
ATGATCATAGTAGATACAGGTCCCCTTGTTGCCCTTTTTGATAAGAGTGACCGCTGCCATAAACTCTGCAAAGAGACTTTAAAGCTAGTCCGTGAACCTATTATCACAAACTGGTGTGTGTTGACAGAGGTTATGTATCTTCTGAGTTTTTCTTCGCTAGCAGGGAACCTCTGTTTTGAGTTTATTGAAGCAGGTGGAATGGATATTCATCCGGGAAATTCAAATCAAATATACCGAATACATCAACTAATGAAGCAATATAATGACTTACCAATAGATTTTACAGATGCATCCATTATTACATTAGCTGAAGAAGAAAATATTACAACACTATTTACCCTTGACCATAAAGATTTCAGGGTTTATGCTCCTAAACATATAAAAACTTTTCACCTTATACCTGAAAGAATTATTAAATAATATGATAAACAGCCTAAAGGATTTTTTGCAGCGGAAAAAAGAGTTGGTATGGACTATTTTTATCCATGTCGGGCTTTTATTGGCATCCATTGGCCTTTCCTATAACAGCTTTAAGGAATATGTACGGATGCAAGGTGATATTTTCCCTCAGGGTCAAAAGGTCATTATTAAAGCTACTTTTCCTTGGAGTATTATTATATTTATGGTTTTGTATCTCATAAATGCTATGGTGCAGCGTGGAAAGGGTGGTTATCCTTCTATTTGGCAGTATATAATTATTTTTGGTCTTCAAGCCATTATCATAAACCTTATCTTTTTCTCAAAGGATATTTCTATTCTGATTGTTCAGAACCTTGCCATATTGTACTTTGCTACTTTTATTCTTGCCTTGAATGGGACAAAAAAAATTATTTTTATTGATGAAATAGGCTGGGCAGAAGAGTTTCTTCCGCCCATTATTTATAAATTTCTTAAAAGGAACATGCCGATGGTAAGGGAATACTTCAAAAGAAAATCCTCTGCGCCCTTTATCACAGGCTTCATAGCATTACTTATTGTATGCACCATTTTTTTGATATTCAAACAGGAAAGCGCTGCCGAGGATTTGGCAAATATCGCATACTTTTTACTTATGATTGGAGTTGGGATAGAGCTGTATCAATTTGTCAAGCATGGGGAAAGAGATGACAAAGAATGAAAATCATTGAGAATATGCCGAGGCCATTTTTTGAAGCGGCTTACTTTTTTTTTACAGCCCTCCTCGCAATTATTTATACCTACCCTTTAATAAACAATCTCAATGGAATATTTTATGGCTTGCCATGGGACCCGCTTGCAGGTATCTGGTCTTTATGGTGGTTTAAGTTTAGCTATATTAACGGGCTTCCATTAAGGGTTTATACCTATTTGGCATATCCCTTTGGATTGGATTTTTCCAATAATCCTTTTTCATATATGATAAGCCTTGCCGGATTTCTGCTGGCCTATTTTACAAATGAGATTGCAGCCTACAATTTACTTAAGCTAATCAGTTTCCCCCTCCTTGCCCTGACAACCTATTTTCTAATCTACTATTTAACAGAAGAGAGGGTTATAAGCGCTGCTATAGGATTGTTTTACGCATTCTCTCCCTTTCATGTGATTCATAATATGGCGCATTTTGCAAATCTGTATTGGCTGCCATTAACAGTATTATTTTTATTGAAGTTATTGCGAGAGGGTGGATACAAGAACGGCGCATTATTTGGTTTGTTTTTTGGGCTTATGTTTGTAGAGTACGCATATTACGCCTATTTTATAGGCATTCTTGCGCCTGTTTTTATTATTATGTATCTGTCAAACAGCAGTAGAAGAAAAAATATTGTTAGTACGAAATTTTTGAAGGTTAGTGTGTTTAGTTTCATTGTATTCTGCCTGGTTATTTTCCCGATGCTTTATCCAATGCTTAAGGGGATATTTTTGGTTAAGGGCAGCACGGATATAGTTAGGGACGCTCTTGCGAAGGACTTTTCGGACCTCTTTATATTCTCCGCCAAACCCTTGGACTATCTTCTTCCATCAAAACACAATCCATTTCTTGGATGGCTGGTCCCTGATTTTGGGATGAGCCCGTTAAAGGGCCATAGATATACTGAACATACACTCTACTTAGGCTACAGTTTGATATTCTTTGGATGTTATGCCGTTTATTGTGCTTTAAGAAAAAAAGGACAATTAGCCGTTAATAGTAAAGATAGACAGACAATATATCTGTTTTTTGCAGTTGCCATTTCTGCTGCTATACTTTCAGCACCGCCGTTTATACCACTTGGTAAGTACCATATAGATGTCCAGACAAGGGAAATTTTTGCGGACCATAAGTTGTATCTACCCCAATATTTTCTTTATAAGCTGTTCCCAATGTTCAGGGTCTATGCAAGGATGGGGGCTGTTGTTCTGTTGGCAGTATGTGTCTTGGCTGCCTTTGGATTGAGGGAAATATTAGCAAGGATTAATACACAAAAGATGAGATACTTATTCTTATCTCTGTTTTTTCTGGTAATTTTTATAGAATATGCTGAATTTCCCTCCTTTAGGCTTACAAAGATGAAGGAACCTGAGGTATATAAATGGCTTGCCTCTCAGCATGGAAAGTTTCCAATAGTTGAATATCCACTTGGCGCAGGCGACGACCCATATACGACATACTATTACAACTTTTACCAGCGGATTCATAAGAAGTATCTTGTTAATGGAGCTATAAAGGGCACCCCTGCTGATAAATTCAGAAAAGATGTAATGGATATATCTAAGGAGGAGGCTGTTGATAAGCTTTCTAATATTGGAGTTAAATATATAATTATACACAAAGATAAATATATTAAAGGAAATGAATATGTGCCTTTAGACTGGCTGACTCAGCCGCCGAGGGATAAACTCTTCCCTGTTGAGTACAATAATGGTAAAATACCAGACCTACCAACAAAAAAATTAAGATTGATTAAAGATTTTGGAGATGTAGCAGTATATGAGCCGATACAGGGTTCTTAGCAATACAGGCTGGATCCTTTTAGGGAGTGGATTTAATAAGGTTTCCAGCATTGTCTTATTATATGTCCTTTCCAGATATTTAGGCGCCGAGGGCTTTGGAAGGTTTTCATTTGCATTTTTTTATGTCACATTTTTTAGCAGCATTGCTGAGTTTGGTCTCACACCGATTTTAATCAAATATGTCAATGCATATCCTGAGAAGGCCGGCGAGGTTCAGGGCAAGGGCATAATTATAGGATTGATTTTTACCGTAGCGGCTGTCTTGCTGGCGTACGGCAGCGCCTTCATGCTCAATTATGAGGCAGATATAAAATATTTAATCCTTATCGCATCGCTAAGTTTGCTTATTTCATTCAGGGATGTTACATTCCGCTGGATACTTGAGGTTCCTTTCAGGGCAGGTTTAAAGATGGTGTATCCGGCGCTTCTTGGCATAGTATCAGAATTTTTAGGCCTTGCATCAATCCTGTTTGTTATATATAAAAATGGGTCTATAGAGACAATAATTACTGTGTATGTCCTGAGTAGTTTGCCGGGGTTTTTAATGTTAATGCTTTTGTCATTAAGATTTATCAAGCCGATATTCTATGGCGGCAGTATTAGCGCATATAATATAATACAAGAGGCCATTCCTATAGGATTATCAAATATACTATCAATAATATATCTTGTGATTGGTTCTTTAATATTATTTCAATTTAAAGGGGCTGAAGATATCGGATATTATGCGCTTGCCTTTCGCTTGACAACATCCTTGCGGATAATCCCGGAGGCAATGATGCATTCTGCATTCCCCATTTTGCTCAAATCATATCTTGAGGAGCCAATGCGGGTTAAGGCCATATTTAATGATGCTGTAAAATACGGCGCATTGCTTGCATTTCCGATTGCCATTGGCACTATTGTGATAGCGCCTGCCTTAACTGTTTTGCTCAGCGGCGATAGTTTTCAACCTGCTGCTGCAGCATTAGCCATTATGATATGGGCAACATTCCTTGCCTTTTTCAATACCATCCTGCGTTTTACCTTTAATGCAATATCATTGCAAAGATACAACCTTTGGATTTCTATTATTATGGTGGCAGCCTCAGTTGCGCTATCATTATTATTTATTCCTAAATATGGTTTTATTGGCGCAAGTTATGCCTTAGTCTTTTCTGAGGCAATAGGGCTTATCTTTGGTTTAATTATTGCCAGGCCTTATGGGCTAATGCTTCCAATAAAGGTTATGGGGAAGTATTTCATTGCATCTATTGTAATGGCTGCAGTTATATGGTTTTTGCCATTTTTAACCATACAAATTCCAGTAGGTATTTTTGTGTATTTAATAGCTGCCCTAATAATGGGCGGTATTGAAAAGGAAGATATCATAAAATTAAGCAAGGTTACAGCAAGATAAACATAGCAACATTATGTTAAATATAATTCTGGAAAATAGAAAAGTAATAAATCAGCTCTCTTTCATGACGCTGATTTTTATCCTTCCATTTGCCCATACTATGACCCTCAGGCTTTTAGCCATATTTATTCCTGCATTGTTGTGGCTTATTGATGTTATCGTAAAGAAGGACTTTAAGATTAAGAAGACAGTCCTTGATTTGCCTGTTTTGTTTTTGTTAATATGGGGCATTCTTTCAACAATGTTTTCTGTTGATATTAAATACAGCTTTAAGGAATACAGGGGTGATATGCTGATAGGCTTTCTGCTTCTTTATTCTTCCATTAATAATATTGAAAAAAAGATGGTAGGATGGCTAATTAATGCATTGGCCATTGGGGCTGCAGTTGTGTCTGTCTATGGAATGGTTGAATATGCAGGGTTAACCGGCCAGATGGAATCGCCGGGCAGGATGGATTCTGTTGCGCCTGATTATAATTATTTCAGCACTTATCTGATTCTTGTATTGCCAATTTTATTTTATAGAGTTTATATAAGCAGCGCTAAAATGCGCGTCGTATATTTTTCTGTAACCTTTATAGCGGCAATTGCATTGATGCTTACCTTTACGAGGGCTGCGTGGATTGCTGCATTTGTTGAGATAATATTTTTTGGGATTTTTATAAACAGAAAGGTATTGATAATATTATTTACAGTTGTTATTATAGGTTACATTACCATGAATTTCAAACACAATATCTCAATAACGGCCTCTGAATCTTTGAAGACGCAGGTGGCTCATCCAGCATATTCATATAATGACAGGATGGAACTCTGGAGATTTGGAATAGTACATTTAAAAGACCGACCTGTTTTTGGTTTTGGTTAT
>JAHFEP010000199.1 GCA_023248415.1 Nitrospirota bacterium | reverse complement strand
ATTGAAGATAGCAATTACAGGAAAAGGCGGTGTTGGAAAGACCACCCTTGCAGGTATTTTAGCAAGGCTATATGCAGACGAGGGCAAGAAGGTTCTTGCAGTAGATGCAGACCCTGATGCCAATCTTGCGTCTGCCCTTGGTGTGTCTAAAGAGGATGTTGAAAAGATTGAGCCCATTGCATCTATGGCGGATCTGATAGAAGAGAGGACAGGCGCAAAGGTCGGCTCAATTGGCGGTATATTTAAGCTCAATCCAAAGGTGGATGATATACCTGAGCGGGCAAGCTTTAAACTAAATAACATAAAACTGATTGTAATGGGAAAATCCAAAGAGGGCGGCGCAGGATGCTACTGCCCTGAGAATGTCTTTTTGCGAAGACTGATACATCACCTTGTCCTGCAAAGAGATGAGGTGGTTATAATGGATATGGAGGCAGGCATAGAGCACTTAACAAGAGGCACAACGAGCGGTGTGAATGCCTTTATAGTTGTTGTTGAACCCGGGCAAAGGAGCCTGCAAACAGCAGCCAGTGTAAAGGCGCTTGCTACGGACATTGGCGTAAAAAAGGTGATGGTAGTGGGAAATAAGATTCATTCTGATTCTGATAAAGAGTTTATAAAGAATGCACTCCCAGATGCAGAGGTAATAGGATTTATATCATTTAATCAGGATATTATTAAGGCAGACTTAGAAGGAAGAACAGCTTATATTCCGGGAAGCAAGTTAGTTGAAGAGGTAAAGGCAATAAAGGGGAATCTTGATAAAAGCAAATGATGACTACTTTGGCAGAAATTGACATACAGGAGAGAAAAAAGAGGCTTAGGAATGAGATAATAGATAAAAGGAATAATATATCTATTACTGAAAGATTTGATGCGAGTAAAAGGATAAAGGATGCCCTCTTTAATCTTACTGAATTTAAAAATGCAAAGAGTGTTCATTTTTTTGTTTCCTTTGGAAGCGAGGTTATTACATCAGAGATGATAAAGGATGCAATAAAGATAGGTAAGTCTGTAGTTGTTCCATTTGTGGATAGAGAAAAAAAGGAGTTGAGGCTTTCTGAATTAAAAGATTTCTTCAAAGAACTTGAAGCTGGCTACTGGGGGATTTTAGAGCCTAAGAAGGAATGCAGGAGAGAGGCTTCAATTGATGATGTGGATTTAATGGTTATGCCTGGTGTTGCCTTTGATGAAAAAGGTCACAGGCTCGGCTATGGCATGGCGTTTTATGATAAGCTCCTTGCATCAAGAAAAAAGGATATACCTATGATAGCAATTGCCTTTGATATGCAGGTTGTAGATGATGTGCCTGTTGCAGGGCATGATATCTTGATAGATAAGATAGTTACAGAGAAGAGGGTGATAGTAGCAAAGAAAATACTAAATCCTAATATCTAAATTCTAAACAAGCACAAATGTTCAAAATACAAAATTCAAAACTGTTTAGAGCATTTGAAATTAGAATTTTGGATTTGTTTAGGATTTAGTATTTAGTATTTGGAATTTATTTTTTACTTCTATGGACAAAAAAAAGATAGAAAAAGGCGTTCAATTAATAATAGAAGGCATAGGCGAGGATATTGAGAGGCCTGGCTTAAAAGAGACACCCTCGCGTGTCGCAGAGATGTATGAGGAGATATTCTCTGGTATTTCCACACCTACAAATACCCTATTAAAACCAATATCAGGCATCAAACATGATGAGATGGTCCTGATTAAGAATATCCACTTTTACTCCATGTGCGAGCACCATTTGCTTCCATTCTTTGGTAGGGCAAATATAGCATATATACCAAGCGACGGAAAGATTGTTGGAATAAGCGACTTAGCAAAGGCGCTTGAGGTTCTTGCAAAAAGGCCTCAGATACAGGAGAGGCTTACTAAGGAGCTTGCTGACCTGATTGTTGCAAATCTAAAGCCAAAGGGTGCGATGGTTGTTATTGATGCAGAGCACCTCTGTATGTCAATGCGGGGTGTTAAAAAGCCAGATGCAAGGATAGTAACATCAGCAGTAAGAGGCATCTTCAGGACAAGGGAATCAACAAGGCTTGAAATGCTTGAACTTATAAAAAAGGAGTCCTTATGAGCAAAGCAGGAAAACAGACACAGGAACAGATAGCAGTACAGCCGTCAGTTCAGCCCCCTGGCCATAGGCCTGCGATAATGGCAGTGAGAAGGTGGCTTCTGATAATGGATGACATTATCCATATTATTGTCGCAATAGCGCTGCTTGGCGCTGCCATAATGATGATTCTTTACACAGTATTGAATTTACGTTCTTTAGAACTCCAATCAATCCTGATGGTTATTAATGATGTTCTCCTTGTCTTGATTATTATGGAGGTTCTCTGGACAGTGCTTCGTTATTTAAAGAGGCAGAAATTTTCTTTAAACCCTTTTTTAGCCATTGGTATAATATCAAGCATAAGACGTATACTTGTAATAGGCGCCCAAATGTCCATTGGCGAGATGCACGACTTGGAAAAGGTAAAGGTTCTCTTTATGGAGCTTGGGATAAATACAGGCATTATATTGATATTGATTGTAGCATATTATATCTATAATAAGACTCCGCTACAGGAGTAAATATAGTTTTGCCCTCTCCCCTTGCGGGAGAGGGTAAGGGTGAGGGGGAAAGGAGAAAAAGGTGACCGCACAGATAATAGACGGAAAGGCAATATCAGCAAAGATAAAAGAGGAGATGAAGAGGGAGGTTGCTGAATTAAGGGGGACAGGCATATTCCCAGGACTTGCTGTTGTATTAGTAGGAGAGAATCCTGCATCAGTAGTGTATGTTAGAAATAAAGGAAAGGCATGCCATGATGTTGGCATCCACTCAGAGGAGCATAAACTTCCTGAGAGTGCATCAGAAGAGGACTTGCTCAGGCTTATAGATAAATTAAACAAGGACGACAAGATAAACGGCATCCTTGTCCAGCTTCCTCTGCCAAAGCATATTAATGAAAAGAGGATACTTGAGGCAATATCACCTGATAAGGATGTGGACGGCTTTCATCCGTATAATGTTGGAAAGCTGATGATTGGCGAGCCAATATTTGCGCCATGCACGCCCTATGGTGTGATGAAGATGCTTGAATATTCAAATATAGATTTAACCGGCAAGAATGCAGTGATAGTCGGCAGGAGCAATATTGTTGGAAAGCCAATGGCAATGCTGCTTTTGCAGAAGAATGCAACAGTTACTATCTGCCACTCAAAGACAAAGGATCTGGCAGGGGTCTGCAGGGGTGCAGATATCCTTGTTGCTGCCATTGGAAAGGACAGGTTTGTCAAAGCAGATATGGTTAAAGACGGCGCTGTTGTTATTGATGTTGGCATAAACCGTCTTCCAGATGGAAAACTTGTCGGCGATGTTGACTATGATAGTGTAGCTCAAAAGGCAGGTTATATTACACCTGTCCCTGGCGGTGTAGGTCCAATGACAATAACTATGTTGTTATATAACACTATACAGTCAGCAAAAAAGGCAGCAGGGAAAGGAAAGTAAGGGCAGTTGGGAGTAATTTTCCCCTCTTTTCTAAAGAGGGGTTAGGGAAGATTACATGGGTAAGCACAGTCGGCTCCACATTCTATTGTGCTGTCCGTAACACTTTCTTACACTTTTTTAGCGTCATTCCCGCAGTGTTTTTGAGCGGGAATCCAGCCTGCCTCTGAATGTTTCTGTAAGGGGTGCAAGACTGGATTCCTGCCAGAGGCACGCAGGAATGACGAATATAATGCAAAGCTATTATGAGGTGACAATATGATAATCTCAAAACAAAAAAACCTTGATGAAATACTTGAGGCTATAAAGGATAATAACAGCTTCTTCCTTGTGGGCTGCAGCGAGTGTGCATCATTATGCGGCACAGGCGACGAGGCTGCCTTAGAGGATATGAAAAAGAGATTAGAGGAAAAGGGTAAAAAAGTTACAGGCTATTTTGTTGCAAAAACTGGGTGCCAGGTTTTAGGGACAAAGGTTGAGCTGAAGAAATTCAAAAATGAGGTTGAAGGCGCTGATGCCTTGATAATCATGTCCTGTGGAGCAGGCGCGCAGGCAGCAGTGGAGATATTTAAGGATAAACCTGTATACACTGCGAATGACACGCTCTTTCTTGGAAACATGACAAGGTTCAGGGTATTTGATGAGAGATGCTCATTGTGCGGTGAGTGCATAATAAATGAGACAGGGGGCATCTGCCCTGTTACAAACTGCCCAAAGGGTCTCCTCAATGGGCCATGCGGCGGCATGAAGAATGGCAAGTGCGAAGTAGACACGGAAAGGGATTGTGTATGGGTGAGGATATATAACCGCTTAAATGATTTGCACAGGCTTGACCAGATGGAAGAGATTGCAGAGCCAAAGGATTACGGCAAACATACAAAACCATCAGCTTTAACAGGCAAGAAGGATTAGGGGGGGATATGAGGAAGTTCAGGGAGGCATTAGAGGCAGGAGAGTTTCTTGTTACAGCAGAATGCGGGCCGCCAAAAGGCACAGATTTAAAAGAGATGTTGAAGCATGCAAAGGATTTGCTCGGCAAGGTTCATGCATTAAATGCAACAGACAATCAGTCCTCTGTTATGAGGGTATCGTCATTGGCTATATGCAAGCTCCTGCTTGATATGGGCCATGACCCCATATTTCAGATTACCTGCAGGGACAGAAACCGTCTTGCTTTACAGTCCGATATACTCGGCGCCCATGTTCTTGGCATAAGAAATATCCTCTGTCTGACAGGCGACTATGTTACAGCAGGCGACCACAAGGGTGCAAAGCCCGTATTTGATATAGAATCTTCACAGCTTTTGCAGGTTGTAAATACTTTAAACAATGGTAAGGACATGGCAGGCAATGAACTGCATGGTTCAACAGATATGTTTTCTGGTTCAACAGTAACACCTGAGGCAAAGCCAATAGAGCCGCAAATAATGAAGTTCAGAAAAAAGATTAAGGCAGGCGCAAGGTTCTTCCAGACACAGGCAATTTATGACATAGAGAATTTCAAGGGCTTTATGAAAGAGGCAAGAAAGCATAATGTTAAAATTCTTGCAGGCATACTTGTATTAAAATCTGCAGGCATGGCAGCATTCCTTAATAACAATGTCCCAGGCATTACTGTGCCGCAGAATCTTATTGACGAGCTAAAGGCAGCAGGAAAAGAAAAAGCGCTCAGCACAGGTCTTGATATTGCTGCAAGGACAATAAAGGCAGTCC
>JAHFEP010000057.1 GCA_023248415.1 Nitrospirota bacterium | reverse complement strand
GAAAGGATAAGGAGAGGAGCGGTTTTGGAAAACGGGTTGAGGTGACCTTTTCTGACAATGAATCCATAGTTGGCTATACACCTGACTATTCAAAAAAGGAAAGGGGCTTTATCCTTTATCCGGCAGATACAGAGTCAAACAATTATATAATCGGCGTGTTTCACTCATCCATAACAGATATAAAGATACTGGAAGAGGAGATGGCAACGGCATAAGTCAGCATTCTTATTAGATTATCAGAGATAGTCTTGTCGTCAATGTTGCCATAAGAGAGAGTAGTTATTCTTGCTTCCCACTCTATTGCAAAATGACCTTTTCCAAAGCAGTAATAAGTGGTGGAAGGTCATCTGTAACCGTATCCCATACTCTATCAAGGTCAATATCAAAATACACATGTATGAATCTGTTTCTCATAGCAACAATGCCCGCCCATGGAATTTTATTGTATTTCTCACAGAACTTTTTTGTTACAGTTGATGCAGCCTCACCAATAATCTCGATGGATTTTATAATAGAGAGTGCAAGCATGCGGTCTGAATAGAGGTCGTATCGCACAAGGTCATCCTTCGGCATACTGCACCTCTGCCGAGGAAACCACCTCTTCCCTGAAATAGCGGCTCAAATCTGCAGGCGTTCTCTGTAGGGTTTGACAGGCAATACTATTTTTAACTGCCCTTTATGTTCCACGCTGACCTTTCGTAAATTCTCTGCAGGCAGCATGTCTCCTGATTTGTTTTGACAAAAAAGCATTATTCTGTTAATTTAATTTTATAATAGAGTGCAATCTCATAAACAACTTTACTCAAATAAAAATATGAAGCGATATTTATTTATCTTGCTTTTTTGTCATTCGATTATTCTTTTAGCTAACTGTGCGCCAAAGGCAGTGGTTACAGAAAAGCCCCTTACAGAGCTTATTCAGCCTGAAACATCGCCGCAGAAGGCTGCGTCGCTAAGGCTTACTGAAGAAGGAAAGGCATATCTTCAAAGCGGAAATCTGATAAAGGCATCAGATGTTCTGGAAAAGGCGATTACGATTGATACTTCAAATCCGTACGCGTATTATTATTTTGCTAAACTCCGCTCTGAAAAAGGTGAACATAAGCAATCCCTTGGTCTGTTATCAAAGGCAGAGATATTATTCAAGGACAATCCATTCTATCTTTCAAGTGTATATTCATTGATGGGGAAAAACCACGAATTGCTTTTTCAATATAATGATGCAAAAAAAAGATATGAACAGGCATTAAAACTCAATGCTGAAAACATTGAGGCGAAAGAGGGAATGGAAAGATTACCAAAATAATGTAGGGGCGAGGCGGTGCCTCGCCCTCTTTGGGCGATCCCTTGTCTATTGGCAGACAGGAACGGGTTGCCTCTGCAACGGAGGACTGCCATGCTTTCAAATTATATCAGTGAGGTAAAAGAATCAGTTGCATCCAGAAAAGAGATTAATATAAAAGAGAGGAATGAGTTAGTTGAGCTTGCGAAAAAAAGGCTGAATAAAGGCTTTGAAATATACAGATGGAATGCAAATATAAACGGCATTGTTATCCAGCTTCAGACAAATTCCTTTCACCTCTATGACTTCTGGGTTGAAAACTGGTATTCAGCGCCAAGAAGCCATACAGTCCTTCCTCACGGCTATATATATGCTGTTACAGGGATTGAAGGCTACAAACCCTCTGCATATTATAATCCTGACACAAAGACAGCTATATTTATTAATACTGAATATTACGGCCAGTGCAAGAGTTGGGCGCTCGGTATTGCAGCAGACATACTTGAGGTTCAGCACAATATTCACTCTATACACGGCTCATGTGCAGTTGTAAAAGGCAAGGGGGTTGTTATTATTGCGCCAACTGGAACAGGAAAGAGCACCCATATCTGGGGACTTCTTAAGCTTTCAACCGGAAAGATACTTGCAGATGACTGGATATTCCTTCAGTATAAAAAGGGCCTTGCCATGGCTGATGTATCAGAGAAGAAATTTTATCTCAGGACAGATATGATTAAGAGTTTTCCAGACTTGAGGCCTCTCTTTGAAAGGTGCAAGTGCGAGAATGTGGTTGACAATGACTTTGCTGCATTTGCGAATTCAAGGGCAATCTTGAATCCTGAATGGATAGCAGGTCCTGACAAGTTTGTGGACAGGGCAGTTATAAAGGCTTCTATCCTGTTAAGAAGGGATGCGAGCTCGCCTCCTGAGCAAAAGCTCTCCTCGCATGAGGCAATAGATATCCTTGAGAAAGGAAGGTCTCAAATACTGTCCGGTGAGGAGGGAGAAAAAGGGATTTTTAAGAATATCCCATACTATAATCCCCACCTGATGGTTAAGAGGACTGAAATACAGCAGAGGTTTTTTGAACAGCTCTTTGATGCAGCCCCTTGTTATATAGTGAACACAGGCGTAGAAACAGTAGAAAAGACACAGGACAGGATAAGAAAGATGCTGATGGAGGCATAGATTTAGGTTCTTGACAACCTATTTTAATAATGTTATTTTTTCTCTGGTTTTAAACAACTTATCCAAACGCTCTGAGTCGTTCGCAATGACAAGGCAGGGACTTTATTCCTAAAGGGGGTACAAGCATGAAGTCATTTTACAAAATATTTATGTTTTTATTTCTACTATCTTTTCTTTTTGCCTGCGCAAAAAAAGAGGATGTTATAAAAATAGGCACAGCAGGCCCGTTTACAGGCGATCAGGCGAGAATAGGTCAGGATATGAAGAATGGTGTTGAGCTTGCTATATCTGAATGGAATGCAAAGGGCGGCGTTCTTGGCAAGAAGATAGCGCTGCTTGCAGAGGATGACAGGCACGACCCAAAGGAGGCTGTTGCTGTTGCAAATAAATTAGTAAGCTCAGGTGTTGTTGGTGTAATCGGCCATCTAAACAGCAGCGCTACAAAGCCTGCATCACGTATTTATAATGAAAAGTCTGTTCCAATGATAACCCCTGCATCAACCAATCCTGAGATTACAAAACAAGGATATAATAATGTATTTCGCATATGCGGAAGGGATGACCAGCAGGGCACAGAGCTTGCCAGGTTTGTCGTTGAAATATTAAAGAAGAAGAAGGTTGCAGTCCTGCATGATAAGACAACTTATGGCCAGGGCCTCGCAGAGGAATTTAAAAGGTCTGCCGGCAACAAGATTGAGGTTGTGGTATCCGAAGGCGTTACGCAAGGGGATCAGGATTTCAAACCTGTTTTGACAAAGGTAAAGTCCGCAAGCCCTGAGGTAATCTTCTTTGGCGGTATGCATACAGAGGGTGGTCTAATTATCAAGCAGGCAAAGGAGCTTGGCATAAAGGCGCCTGTAATTGGAGGCGACGGACTTTACGGTTCAACCTTAATTGAGGTGGCAGGGCCTGCTGCAGAGGGCTCTTACATGGCGTTCTTTACACCAACAGCAGAAACAGAGATTGGGAAAAATTTTGTCAAGAACTACACTGCCAAATACGGAGAAATAGAGACATATGCGCCATACGCATACGATGCAGCAAATATTCTCTTAAAGGCAATAGCAGAATCAAAGACAACTGACGGTAAAAAACTTATTGAGACCATCCGCAAGATGAAATATGAAGGGGCAGTTGGAACTATTGAATATGACGATAACGGCGATATCAAGAAGGCAGGTTATACAATCTATACAGTAAAGGATAAAAAATTTATTACCTACGACAAGGTTAAATAATTTTTATGCTCCTTCAGCAGATAATCAACGGTCTTACCATTGGAAGCGTGTATGCCCTCATCGCTTTAGGCTATACAATGGTATACGGCATTTTGCAGCTTATCAATTTTGCCCATGGCGAGATATACATGATAGGCGCATACATGGGCATAATCGCTATCACTTTTTTCATTTACATCGGCCTGCCAGATATAAGCATCGCTCTTACATTAGTACTTACCTTTCTTGCTGCAATAATATTTACAGGCGCTTATGGAATTACCTTAGAGCGGGTTGCCTACAGGCCGCTGCGAAATGCGCCGAGGCTCTCTATTCTCATCAGCGCCATCGGCATGTCCATTGTTCTGCAGAACTATGTGATGCTTGCGCAGGGTGCAAGGGATAAGATATTTCCGCATGAATTAAAGATTGGCGGCGAACTGATCATTGCTGATGCGCATATCACCTATACGCAGGTATTGATAATGGCATTGTCTGTTTTAATGATGTCAGGCCTGACATGGTTTATAAAAAAGACAAAGGTCGGGATGGCTATGAGGGCAACTGCACAGGATAGACGGATGGCAGGGCTTCTTGGCATTAATACTGACAGGATAATTGTTATCACCTTTCTTATCGGCTCCATACTCGCAGGCGCAGCAGGCGTTATGATAAGCATGTATTATGGCATTGTTAATTTTTATATGGGATATACTGCAGGCATAAAGGCATTTACAGCAGCAGTGCTCGGCGGCATAGGCAATATCCCTGGCGCAATGCTCGGCGGCATCTTGCTCGGACTGCTTGAGGCGCTCGGCGCAGGCTACATATCAAGTGAATATAAGGATGTATTTGCCTTTGCTGTCCTTGTCCTCGTCTTAATCTTCAAGCCTACTGGACTGCTTGGGGAAAGGATTTCAGACAAGGTATGATGCAGGATATAAAAAAGTGGGCATTTGGTTCTTTATGGCTCTTCATACTTACAATCCCATTTCTCGGAATAATAAATGCGCTGTATTTCCTCGTTTCTCTTATTGTCCTTGCTATTCTCTGGTTTATTTATAAACCCTTTGAACAAAATATTTTAGATGTGCAATCCAAACTGCTTCAATTGCCCATGCCTTCTATACGCTGGTCTTTGTATTTTGTCATCGCCATTCTTGTCCTGATACTGCCGTTTATCTCTGACCAATATATTACAAATGTGGCGACTTCAGCAATTACATATATTGTCTTAGCGCTTGGGCTTAATATAGTTGTCGGCTTTGCAGGCCTGCTTGATTTGGGCTATGTTGCGTTTTATGCAGTTGGCGCATATTCTTATGCGCTTTTATCAACTAAGGCAGGGCTCTCATTCTGGGCTGTGCTTCCGCTCTCTGCAATTATGGCAGCAATCTTCGGCATCATCCTCGGCTTTCCAACACTAAGATTAAGGGGAGACTACCTTGCCATTGTAACGCTTGGGTTCGGCGAGATGATAAGGATTACGCTAAACAACTGGGACAGTGTAACAGGCGGTCCGAATGGCATCCTCAATATAAAAGGGCCAGCTACCCTCGGCCTGTCATTTTCACAGCCCCATCATTATTATTATCTGATTATAATAATCGGAATATTTACAATCTTTGCTGTAAACAGGCTTAATAATTCTCGCATCGGCAGGGCATGGGTTGCCATCCGCGAGGATGAGATTGCTGCAGAGGCAATGGGAATAAATATTGTAAAGATGAAGCTCCTTGCATTTGCGCTTGGAGCCTCATTTGCAGGCATTGCCGGCGGATTCTTTGCGAGCAAGATGAAATTCGTATCTCCTGAGAGCTTTACATTTTTTGAATCAGTAATAATACTCTGCATGGTTGTGCTAGGAGGAATGGGCAGCATACCCGGCGTAATATTGGGCGCTGTTGTGCTGATTATCCTCCCTGAGTCTCTCAGGGGATTTCAGAACTATAGGATGATTATATTCGGCGCAGCAATGGTATTGATAATGCTCTTCAGGCCGCAGGGTTTTATCGGAGGTGTAAGAAGAAGGCTGGAGCTTCATCCAGAGGATGAGAAGATATTAAAACAGGAGACAGAGAGTTTATATGATGTTAAACAAAAATAATATCCTTCTTGAAACAAAGAATATCACAAAGACCTTTGGCGGCATACATGCAATAGAGGATGTGAACCTTCATATTAATAAAGGCGAGATTAATGCTTTGATTGGGCCGAATGGCGCTGGCAAGACAACTCTCTTTAACTGCATAACAGGATTCTATCCTCCTACAAAGGGAAGGATAATCTTCAACGGTGAAGATATAACAGGCCTGAAACCGCACCAGATTGCTGAAACAGGCATGGCAAGGACATTTCAGAATATAAGGCTCTTTGCAGAGATGACTGTAATGGAGAATATCCTCATAGGCAGCCAGTGCAGATACAGAATGACTCTATTAGGCGCAATCTTAAATGATAAAAGGACAAAAAATGAAGAGAGAGAAATATCCAGAAAGGCGCTGCAATATCTGAGATTTACAGGCCTCTCTAAATTTGCAAACCATCTTGCAAGAAATCTTTCCTATGGTGACCAGAGAAGGCTTGAGCTTGCAAGGGCGCTCGCAACTGAACCTAAGCTGCTCTTGCTTGATGAGCCTGCTGCTGGCATGAATCTCAATGAGACAAAGGGACTGATGGAATTGATAAAGAAGATAAAGGATGAAGAGATAACCATCCTTTTAATTGAGCATGACATGAGGATGGTGATGAAAATAGCTGATACAATAACTGTCCTTGACCATGGGATTAAGATTGCAGAGGGGACTCCAAAAGAGGTTCAGAAGAATGAAAAGGTGATTGAGGCATACATTGGGAGGAGGAGGCGCACTGCTTAAAATAGACAACATACACACATCCTATGGTGTGATTGAGGCATTAAAAGGCGTCTCCCTTAAGGTAAAGGAAGGGGAGATTGCATGCCTCCTTGGCGCAAATGGCGCGGGAAAAAGCACAACCCTTCTGACAATATGCGGTGTGAATAAGCCTACAAAAGGACAAATAACATTTTTCAGCAGAACAATAAACGGGCTTCCGCCTCATGAGATTGTTGAGGAAGGCATATCCCTTGTCCCTGAGGGCAGGAGGGTCTTTCCAATGCTTACAGTATATGAAAATCTCCGGATGGGTGCTTTTGTAAGAAGGGATAAAATGGGGATAGAGGAGGATTTGGAGAGTATCTATAAAAACTTTCCCATACTTAAGGAAAGAAAGAATCAAATGGCAGGCACTTTGAGCGGCGGAGAACAGCAGATGCTTGCAATAGCAAGGGCGCTGATATCAAGGCCAAGGCTTTTATTGCTTGACGAGCCTTCCCTCGGTCTCGCGCCAATAATGGTTGAAAAGATTTTTAAAATCATAAAAGATATAAACAAAAGCGGTGCAACAATCCTTCTTGTAGAGCAAAATGCGGCACTCGCATTGGAGATTGCTGATTATGGCTATGTAATGGAGACAGGAAAAATAGCAATGGAGGACAAGGCAGAGAAGCTTCTTAAAAACAAAAAAATAAAGGAAATATATTTAGGAGGATAGCCATGCACAAGTTTGACCCAAAGAACATAGGCGTACTAATTAGTGAAGAGAGAAAAAAGGAGATTGACCCGTTAAAATATCTGAAAGAAAAAGGGCTTAAAAAAGGCATGGCCTTTGCTGACATAGGCTGCGGTCCGGGATTTTTTGTGTTTCCGGCATCAGAGATTGTCGGTAGCAGCGGAAAGGTCTATGCCTTAGACACACAGCAGGAGATGCTGAGTGAGCTGAAAAAGAGAAAACCAGCAGATAATGTTATTGTCTTAAAATCAGATGAGACTAAACTCCCTGTTGATGACAAGGCAGTTGATGTTGCAATCATGGTCTTTGTTTTGCACGAGGTTCATCATCCAGTAGACTTTTTGAAAGAGGTAAAGAGGATTTTAAAGCCTGCTGGCAGGCTGATTGTTATTGACTGGGAAAAGAAGATGGAGGAAAAAGGTCCGCCTTTTGAAGAGCGGATTCTAAAAGAAAAGGCAAAAAAAATCTTTGAGCAGGCAGGTTTTAAAAAGATAGAAACAGGAAGTCTCACTCCCTCGCACTATGAGGTTGTGGGGAGGAAGGAAGACGTTTAGCAGGTTGGCTGTAGGCCATTTTATGCAGTTTTTCTTTTCCTCTCAGGCCTATGAATAATTCCAAGTAAACCATCTATAGATAAGTCTTCATCCAATAACGGCCAATGTATTCCGTATCCAGCGGGTGAGACCTCAAAAGTATTCCTTTCTTGCTCCGATGCTTTTTCCAAAGCAGGCGATATTTTCTTTAATTCAAACTTGCCTTCTTTTCCGTCTATTTTTATGGCCAGAAGGTCTCCCTCAAATCTGATATTGCTAACGTCATGATACTTTTTCATTGTTGACGCCTCCGTTGAAATTCATCCCATTGCTGTTCAATATAATCAAAATGCTCATATATTATCTTTTTAATCTGCCTTTTATCTTTTGGCGCCATATTAAATGAAAAGGCTTCGTCAATGTCAATATTATCCCTGTCAAGCCAATACTTACATTCCATGCCACCTTTGCGGCAGTGTACATGTATTGGTTCATTACCTTCATTTGCATAGAAATATAATCTCCAACCTAAAATCAAAAGTATAGTAGGCATTTCCTTTGTTCTGTTCTTTTTGCTGCCTGTCATTTATTATTGGCATTCTATCTGATACTATAGTAAATGTCAAGGAAGCCTTGAAGGCTGGGAGAGGGCGAAATTATGATGAATGGTTCCGGAAAAAGGCATCAAGAATGCCTGTTAGCGCTTATGGCAAAGGCCTAAAGAAGAAGCTTTTAAAATAGGTTTCATGGGCAAAAAGGTTAAAGCTATAATCCCTCGCATTATGAGGTTGTGGGAAAAATTAAAGCTTAAGAAGTGTCAATCCTGATACCGGGTCAAGCTCCCTTACAGCGTTTACTCCTGTAATCTCTATAATTACTGCCTCAAGCACAAGAAAGGTCTCTGACTTTTCTCTTAAACAGCCGACCTTTACCATGTCTTTCTTGCCGAATGCGCCGTGAAGATGAACCTTTGGCTTATTATCCTGATAAAAGATAGTGCCAAAGCCGACTATTTCATGGCTCTCGCCAAGCTCCTTCCAAACAGGCTTTGGAGGTATCTCGTCCTTTTCAGGCCCTACAACGATTCTTCCTTCACGCATCCCGCCAACAAGATAAAATGCAGCAGCCTTTATCCCTTCCTTCTCTGCAATGCTGTGCAGATTTTCAATTACATCTTCCCTGTCCTCAAACCGTGCCACAACTACTCTTCCAGTTTTGCCAACCTGATATTTCATAATAATCTTTTTCTCCTTCGCAATTTGTTTTGTTATGGCATTATAATAAAAGGTTGCCTAACAAGCAATAGAAATATACTAAAACCTCGTCCTTATCCTGTATGTAAGTTTTACCTCCTTGTCCTTTGGCACAGGGCTGTTGAACTGAGCAGTTATTTATTTAACTTTAGTCTCTTAGACAAAGGAGGCTTTAAAAAAGTTCCTCAAAAAACCTTGACAGCCTATTTTCTTCAATATATTATCTATTAAAGTAATATAAAAGAAGAATGTTAGTGCTTGAGAGGAAGCAGTCATGAATGACGATATTACCAAGCAGATTCTGGAGGAATTACGAGAAGCGAATCAGTTCAATCGTAAAGCCCATCGATTTTATTCTACAATTCTTGTCATAATATTAATCATCTCCATCATGCTACCATTTGGCTTCAGACAACTGGGTCTCTTAAAATCTCGCTCACAGACTGAAGAAAAGCAAACTTGGCGTCAGGTGGAGAATCTGCTCGACCAGGCAGAATATGCAAAAGCTTTGGAACTTACGCATTCACTGGTGAAAAAGAGCCCCAATTATTGGTATGGTTACTCCTACCTTGGAACAATTTACCATGCAATGGGCGATGTAGCAAAAGCAGAAGAAAATTACGCCAAGGCTCACAACCTCTTCCCGGATGAAGAAAATGAGAAGACACTGAAGGCCATTCGAAAGGTTATTGAAACGAAAAGACATCAATTAAATAAATGAAGGTATGAACAAACCGCTGCCCCCAGCACGCTAAAGATGTGGCTCAGCGGTATTGTTAGCTGAATAAAAGATGGCTAATGAGATTTTTTTCATACAAGAACCCCTTCACGCTTAATATTTCTGATAAAGGGTGTAATTTTCCACACAGGGTTTTTTAGAACAGAGAGAGATACAATCCGTGGAGATATATATACATCATGTCTAAGGTCAATCTCAAAGGCTATGTTCATGATTGTATCTTCTATTTCGGGAGTTTTTTCAGTAACTACAATGAAAAGGTCTATATCTGATGCTGGAGTGTCCCTGTCACTTACCTTGGAGCCGAAAAGCCTTATCCACTTTACAGTTTTACCCAATTTGTTTCTTACTTCAGCACAGAACTCTCCTACTGCTATTCTGTCTTTTTTTCTTTTTAGCATATTTTTTGCTTCCTCCTTAATTATACATCCGGAGGCTGTTAATTTTTTCTTATATAGGCAATTTTTTCCTGAGTAACTTGCTATATAAGTTAGATTATCATAAGAGGTGTCTAATTGCAACAAGAATGACTTAAACAACTATGTAGGTTTATTCAGAGGGAAAAGCCTTAATGATGTATGCTTGGCAATTATATCAAAATCGCTGTCATTATGAAGGATGCTGCAATTATATTCAATTGCAATAGTGGAAAGAAGACTGTCAATAGCAGATATAGTAACGCCTTTTCTCCTTAGGCTAAAAGAAAGTTCAGCAGTTTTGCGCCAGTGTTCATCAGTTATTTTAAGCCAGTGTAGCCCCTTGATTTTACTTTTGATTATTTCTTTTTCCTTTTCCGTTCTTGCACCTTGTATAAGCTCAACAATAATAGGGCCTGCGATGGCAACAGAGTTGTTATCAAGTAAAGTAGAAACAGCCTCTTTTATTTCAATAAAGCCCTTTCTTGCAAAGAAACATATCCATGCGCTTGTATCAACAAGAACAAGATTTTCCATTAGTTTTTTGATGTGAGCTTTTCGTGCCGCCTTTGTCTTTTTAGCCGAATCTCCTTTAGTTCACTAAGGCTCGTTTCTATTATGCCGCTTCCTAACATTTCTTTAAGTTCTCTCCTTAGTTTCGCCTTTATAAGCTCTTCAAGGGCTATCCTGACGGTCTCTTTTTTAGTATATGTTCCAGCAGCCCTCATAGCTTTCCTTAATAATGTATTATCTATATCTATTAATGTTTTCACTGATTCTATGCCTCCTTTTGATATATATAAAATAGCATAATTATATATCTAAGTCAATAATAATTAGCTCATTTTGTGCCGAGGATGGGGCATTATTGCCTTCAGCTTTCTTGAAAAGCTGCTGTAGGTCTCCTCGCCCCTTAAGACTTTGTAATAGAACTCAACAATCTTTATATTTCTCTTTATCACGGCTGACCAGAAGTAGGGCATAGAATAGATGAGCTTCGCTGCCTTCCATGAATAGTTGAATTCAGATATGAACTCCTTTAATATCCTTTCCCTGTAATTAGATATATCAGAGCCCTTATTAAAAAGGCTGAGAACAGTTTCACCTGCAATCTGGCCGCTCTTTATTGCGTAATAGATGCCCTCGCCCACAAGCGGGTCTGTAAGGCCTGCTGCATCGCCTGCAAGGAGAGTGCTTTTGCCGATTATATTCAAAGGGGTGTTCTCAGGATTGGTAGGAAGGCGGAAGGCATACGTCTTTTCTATCTTTATATCTTTTAAAAACGGCCTTTTTTTTATAAACTCAAGAAAATATTTCTTTGGGTTGAACGATTCATCCTTTATACTTGCAATGCCAATGTCAAGACAGCCGTTCTTTGGAAAGACCCATCCATAGCCGTAGGGTATGGCGCCGATATCTATTTCCACTAAGTCTGAAAAATCCTCAGCAGAGTCTGTTTTTATCTCTGCATTTATTGTGAGAAATAATCTTCTTTCCTTTGCAAGGCCGAGCCTCTTTGCTACACTGCTGTTAGCGCCGTCAGCGCCAATTAAATATCTCCCTTTGTATCTGCCTTTTGAACTAAAGACAATTACACTGTTTTTAGCATCATATATATCTAAGAGCCTCTCGCCTTCTTTTACTTTTGCCCCTGCCTCTTCAGCCTTTTTTACAAGATAGGCATCAAATATCTCGCGGCTGACCATATAGCCGACTGGCCCGTTGCTGCCTCTAAATTCAGCTTTCTTCTTGCCTTTATAGCTGAATACAGCGCCATTAATGCTGTTATTTACAACTGATTTAAAATCAGGCGGAAGAAGCTCCTCTGCCTTATAGGATACACAGCCGCCGCACGGCTTGTGCCTTGGAAATTTCTCCTTGTCCAATGCAAGCACAGATAAACCTTTTTTTGCAAGATAATAAGCGGCAGATGAGCCAGCAGGCCCCAGGCCAATTATTATGCAGTCATAGGTCATAACAAAACATTAGTATATTGAAGGCAAAGGGTCAAGTAAAATATGAATATAAAGCCCTGCTCTATGCCGCTTTATCTTTTATCTCTATCTTGAGTTTTTCAAAACCAAAGAGATGTCCGAAGCCGCAGAACTTTGTGCACCTGTATTCAAAGAGTCCTGCCTTGTCTGCAGCAAATTCAACGGTTGTGATTTCATCTTTGTTGATTAATGCCCTCTTTTTATCAAAATCAGAGAGTGTAAGCCCGTGTGTAGTATCTTTGCTCTTGATTTTCAAAACCACCTTGTCGCCTTTGTTTACTGTGATATGGGACGGTTCAAATTTGTATTTCTCTACTGTGAGTTCAAAGACCTTTGTTTCAGGTGTTTCTGTTTGTGTAAAGACTGGAATGGCTAAGAGAAGTGTTGCTAATAAAACAGGTAGAGCAATAAATAATCTTTTCATAGCATGCCTCCTTTGTTTTAATGTACTGCTGTCTTCTTCTTTTTTAAACTCCCTTTTGAAGAAACAGTTATCTCACCCTTCTTTAAGTAAAAATAAAGGAACAAAGATGCAGCGAAGATTGCGACACTAATTGACTGGGCAGTGGAGATATAGCCTCCTATTGTAAGCTGATCCCCCCTGAAACCCTCTACAATAAATCTTGCAATTCCATAGGCCATGCCGTATATAAGAAATAGCTGGCCGTTGAATTTGATTTTCTTTCTCAGAAGAAAGACCATTGCAAATATCATAAGGTCAAGGATAAGTTCATAAAACTGTGTCGGATGCAAAGGTATGCCGAGAGGCGCAGCAGCATCTGGATTTGTAAATGTAATTGCCCACGGCAGATTCGTAGGCTTGCCGTAGCTGCAGCCGTTTAAGGTGCAGGCGCCTCTTCCGATAGCCTGGCCGAGTATAACAGACGGCGTTACAGTATCTGTAAAGAACCAGAAGGAGAGCTTATGCTTTTTGGTGAACCAGATTGCAGTCAGAAGACCGGCAATCAGGCCGCCATGTATTGCCAGACCGCCTTTCCATATAGCAAATATTTCAAGCGGGTTTTTAATGAAATATGCAGGGTCAAAAAAGAGGACATAATATATCCTTGAGCCTATTATTGCTGCAAGTATGGCATAGAAGACAAAATCATACACAAGGTCTGGGTTTAGTCCCCTTCTTTTTGCCTCTCTGGCGCCGAGTATTGTGCCTGCAATGGCAGCAATGGCAATCATTACGCCGTATGCCCTTATCTCAAAACCAAAAATTCTAAATAGGATTGGATACATTATTCCTCTACCTTAATTGTATAGAATGTTGTGCTATCTCCTCTTTTAACAAGAAATAGAAGTGTTTCTCCTTTTTTCTTCTTATTTATCTGCTTCTCATAGTCATCCTTCTTTTTTATAGGGAGCCTGTCTATTTCCAATATTATATCGCCTCTGCGCAAACCAGCCTCAAAGCCGGGGCTGCTTCTCTCCACCTCTGCAACAATAACACCCTCAACGTTTTCAAGTCCGAATTGTTTAGCAAGCTCAGGGGTTATTTCCTGAATGCGCATCCCGAGTTTATTGGTCGCTTCTTTTACAACATCTGCTGCAGCAGCCTCTTTTTCATCAAGTTTGCCAATTTTGACTGTGATGGTCTTTTCTGCACCATCTCTGATAATCTTAACCTTTGACTCCTTGCCAACAGGTGTGTTTGCAACTATTGCAGGAAGCTCCTTCATCTTTTTTATCTTTTTGCTGTCAAACTCAATTATAACATCGCCTCTCTGGATGCCTCCCTTTTCTGCAGGTCCCTTAGAGATGACATCTCCAACCAATGCACCCTCTTCGCTTTTCAGATTCAGCGACTTTGCCAGCTCCTTTGTAACCTCCTGTATCATGACGCCAAGCCAGCCTCTTGTTACCTTTCCTTCCTTTTCAAGCTGTGGCAGGAGATTTTTTACAGTATTTATAGGTATCGCAAAACCTATGCCCTGGCCAGATGCAGTTATGGCAGTATTTATCCCCACAGCCTCGCCCTTCATGTTAAACAGGGGGCCTCCGCTGTTTCCAGGGTTTATTGAGGCGTCTGTTTGAATAAAGTCATCATAAGGCCCTGCGCCGATTACGCGGCCTTTGGCGCTTACAATTCCTGCAGTGACTGTATGTCCAAGCCCAAATGGATTGCCTATTGCCAATACCCATTCTCCAATCTCCAGCTTGTCTGAATCTCCAAGTTCTGCTATTGGAAGCTCTCCTTTATCCTCTATCTTTAATAAGGCGATGTCAATCTTTTTGTCTTTGCCTATTACCTTTGCCTTAAACTCCCTTTCATCATTAAGCTTTATCATTATCTCCTCAGCATCCTCTATAACATGATTATTGGTTAGTATCAGGCCGTCCTTTCTTATAATGAAGCCTGAGCCAAGGCTCTGTGTCTTAAAATCCTTTGGAGGCATATCGCCTAAGAAATCGTCCCAGAA
>JAHFEP010000198.1 GCA_023248415.1 Nitrospirota bacterium | reverse complement strand
AATTCAATCTCTCCATCTGTTACCGTAAGCGTGAACTCTTTAACTTCGGCAAAGGCGGAAAATGGCAGAAGACAGTAGACAGAAGACAGTAGACAGAATAAAAACATTCTGATTCTGTATCTCTGACCCCTGACCCCTGACCCTTGACCCCTTATTTTCATCATTGCTTCCTCCCTGTTATCTCATCCATCGCATCTTTTAATTCTTGCTGATTAAACAATCCTATAAATATCTTCCTCATCACACTTTGTTTATCTATCATAAATGTCCATGCCTCTCCCATTGTGACAAAGCCGTAGAGTTTTTTCAATGCAATAGTCTCTTCACTTGCTGCGCCCATCATGTCCTGGCCGCCTGCCATAATGAAGACCGCTTCATTTTTATATTGTTCGGTCTCCTTCTCAAGCATACTTACCAGTGAATCACATTTGTTGCACTGCATCGGATTTGAAAGGAGGACAAGAACAATTATCTTCCCCTCTTCATTGGCCTTTTTTAATGTCTCTGTTAGAGGAACCTTTTCACCTACCTTAATTTTGGATGTCTTTAAAATCTCCTGAGCTGCAAAGGCAGGTATCGCTGCAGTGAGCACTAAGCAGAAAACAGTAAACAGCAGTAAAAATAAAAAGCGAATCGGGGAATCGGGGAATCGGAGAAACGGAGAAAGATTTTTCACCCTTTCACCGTTTCTCCCCTTCTCCGTTTCAATCCCTTCTCTAACTTCTGACTTCTTACTTCTGGCTTCTGACTTACTGTTTCTCATGGCCATTCTTCCCCTCTCCTAACAATTCTTCAATATTTTTCTTAAACACATCGCTGGAAACATATATCTTATAGACAAACCGCACAATTCCTTTCTTGTCAATAATAAAAAGCCATGGCTGGCCTTCCACGCCAAAAGCCTCTTTTAGTTTTACGCCGTCTTCAGGCGGAGGGATGAGCTTTGCATGCTCTATCTGTGTCTGGATGAAGACAGCCCTGTTATCAAAATTATTTGTTTCTTTCATTATCTCACGGATGTATCTTTCCATCCTGTCACACCATGGGCAGTGGGAAGAATAACCCAGTTGAAGGGCAATAACCTTCCCTTGCTTGCTGGCATCTTCCAATTCAGATGTAACCAGCGGAGCCTTATCTCCCACCTGTATCTTTGACTCGCCCCTTGCAATCCCTCTTATGGGCAGTTCTGTGGCAAGGGAGGCAGGTATAAAGAGAGGTATATAGAATTGAAATAATAAAAATGCTATAACATAAAAGATTCTCATAAACTCATTTTAACCCCATTTTATTAAAGTATGACCCATATTTTTTGTTATTGTTTTTAAAAGAAAACAGGAGGGCATTATAGCCCTCCTGCTAAACGTTGTTTCAATTATCATATATCTATTGCTGCCGTTCAGCACCCTTTTTCGCATCATCATTTAGATGATATCGCATCAAAGGGCTTTTCACCTATCTTTGAAGGCTTGCCGAGCGGATATGCATCAAGGTCTATGCCGCTGCCGTCAAGGACTCCGCCATAAGGACCCTTACCATCCTTTTTGGGATGCAGATAAACAACCGCCATCAAAAGCCCGCCGTGATAGACGCCGTCATTGGTGGCATGAGGAACAATATGGCAGTGCCATACCCATCTTCCGTCCTGATTCGCCTCAAATATATAATCCTTTCTCTCACCAGGAAGGATTGAGACAGAGTCGCTCCTCATATCATTGTCCGAGATTTTATTATTATATGGATAAACATTTCTGCCGTCCCATGCTACCCAATGGAGCGTATGGCCATGCAGATGGATATTATGCGGCCAACTTCCGAAATTGATAAACCTTACTCTTATCTTCTGACCGCTCTGAGCAGCCACCACATTTGGATATTCATCGGTCCATGCATTTCCATTAAGGGTGAAGAGATTCATGCGGGCGATATTCCTTGGATGCCCCACCTCTACGCTCTGCTTTGCATCAGTTCCTGATGTTGGCGAGAATCCCTCTTCCTTGGAAAATTTGGAATCCCATTCATCCAGCATAACCAGGAGGTCCTGGTCCACCTTTTCATTGCTCTTGCTGTGGATAACAATGGCGCCGTAGAGACCCATATCCATATGCTCATTGGCGTTCACATGGCAGTGATAGATGTGGGTGCCTACTGGAGATGCAACAAACTCATAGGTAAATTCCTGGTCTGGCTTTACAGGCACCTGCGCCACATTCATGGTGCCGTCGTGGTCATACTTAATAACCGTCGGTCCATGAATATGAATGGTATGGTTATTTTTGCTCTTATTCCTTAAGATAACCCTCACAAGGTCGCCTTCATCAGCAATGATGGTCGGCCCCGGAACAGGACCATGAGGATTTTTATAACCCTCCACCTTGTCGCCCTTCACCTTATTAGAAGGCACAAATGCCCATACTGGAAATTCTACACCGGCAATGTCCTGTGTGGTCTCAACGGCGGTTAAATCATAAACAACTGTCTTACCGCTCAGCTTCACATTGAGCTTTTTTGCCTGACCTATGGCCCATTCGCCTCCCTTTGTCTTAGCATCTACTTTATTTATTACCTGTGCATGCCCTGCCTTTACTGCTACATCAACACTGCTTACATCTAACAGGAATCTTATCTCTTTAACCGGCAGTCCCGGCGTAAATGCCCAGCTTGGCGCTGCCGCAAAACCTATAATAAAGGTCGCTGCAACAAACAGGAATAATAATCTCTTCATTTTAATGCCTCCTTTTTTTAGTTGATTACACAGATTAAAAAACAATCTTCATCTGTGTAATCTGCTCTTGTAATCTGTGTAATCATTATTTACTTTAGCTCAAAATTCGCCTGCGCTGTCCCCTTTGCAGGCACATTCACCTCTTTTGTGAGAACTACAGGCTTGTCGTATAACGGCCTTCCATCATCGTCCAAACCTTTCACCTTCCATGACTCATGCCATACTGTAAGGGTATACTTTCCTGGCGGAACATTAGCAATGGTAAAGTTTCCTGCCTCATCAGAGACCGCATTATAGGGATGCTCAAATATCATGACATAACCCCTCATATGGGTATGGGAATCGCAGGTGATATCACCCTGTCCTGTGTGTCTGAGTCTTGCGACAACCACCTGATTCTGCTTTGGCTGCCCCTTATTCATCCTTTGGATGCCGTCCACATTTATGTTGATATTGTGGAGAATAGGGTCAGAGTTGATAACTGCAAGCTCTGTCCCCTTGACCATGGTAATAACATGAGGGCCAAAAAGACATTTTTTCTGGTCAAGGTCAGTCTGTTTTTTTCTGTCTATTGCCTTTCCTTTTTCTATCTTCTCCAGATAAGCAACAGCATACCTTACCCCTCCGTCCTTGCCGACAATTAGCGCCTCTGAAGGCTTATCCTTGCCGCAGAAGTCTTCGTTCTTGTTTACCTTGACAGGGGCAAGCTTTGGCGCAGCGCCAGCAAATTTTACATTTCCTTTGATAGTGCCTCCGTCCTTTACCTCTACCTCTTCATAAGCATAACCTGTATTACCTCCGACTAAAGAGATGATACACAACACTAAAATTATAAAAACATATCTTTTTCCCAAACCACTCCCTCCTTTCAAAAAAAAGTTAATCTACTATTAAATTAAAAGCGATTCTTTTCATCCCCCCTTCCTTTGTGATTTATTTTTTTTGCTCTGTCTGATAAGCCACACCTCTATCCCTCCTGCGCCAACAATGCCGAGGAGAGTATATATATAGACCTTTGCCGGAACTGGGACCTCTAAAATAACATAGCTCCATGTAGATAGGGACATGAGCAGGTTGTGCTCACCGTTAGAACCGTCCCACACATTCAGCGCCATAGGGATAAACCGGCCTTTTTCAAACTGCACATCGTTTTTATCCTCTGTTTTAAGAGGCCTTTTCATAACTACACGCCAGACCCCGTCCTTCCATATACCCTTTCCCTTTACCGCCTGATTCTCTAAAGGCTGAACCTTAAGAGGCTGACTGAAACCGCCTGCATTTGCCTCTTCTATAGAGGGTTTTCCATCTTCTTCCATATCTGCCTTCCATACCCAGAGGTTTACAGGATTACCAGAATCTCCTCTGAAGAAGTGCGGCTTTTTTGTGCCTTCAGTCATCTTAACAGGAAACTGCAGGGCAATAGAATCCCTGAAGTTGCCAGGTTTTCTCGGCATATCCTCCCAGCTTGCATAGCCGTCATAAGCTGCCGGCACTTTATATTCCATATCAGATTGATGGACAATATCTTTGAACCTGTCGCCCCACACCATAAGAAAGGCAATCTCTTTGTCATTATACAGCGCCTTGACAGTAACAAGGTCTACAGAGGGATTTTCCCATCTTGGTTTTGCTACAACCTGACCTGACAGCAGAGCATCTATTGACTCTGCTTTTCCCCAAGCCGGGTCATCCGGCGCTGCAGGCAGTTCGCCTTTTACTGGTTTTGCTTTAAGAACAGACTCGGTATTAACCTCTCTTTTTTGCAGCGATACTACAAAATTTGCCAAATGCCATCTCTCCTCATCATTCAGAGAATCAGTGAAAGACGGCATAGGTGTGCCATTTAAACCTGTATTGAATCTCATGTAAATATCTTTAGCTGCGTTGCCGGCCTTGTATCTCCACCCCTTTGTAAGGTCAAATGGCAGTATCGGGTCTCCTCTGAATTTGTCTTTCAACTTTGGAGAATTTGGGCCGTTTCCCCTGCCGCGGTCGCCATGACATTCCCAGCATTTCATCTCCTTAAATATTTTTTCTCCCTTTGCAATACTTTCCTGTGATGATTTTATCTCCTGAGATACCTTTACCACTTGCTTATACGGGTCAAATTCCTTATCAGAAAAACTCTCGTTAAATGTCTCTATATAATAAATTACCTGCCACCGTTCATCCTCTGTAAGTCCGTTTTTTATCTTATCGCTGTCAAAGGTTTGCATAGCCGTGCCTGGTATGCCTCTGCTTATTGTCCTGAAGATATCTTCGTCTGTCGGGAGCTCGCCGCTGTTTGTTGTACGGAATTTATATAATCCCATTGTAAAATCCCTCGGCCTCGGTATCATTTGATGCGCTGCCGGTCCGTCGCCTGCGCCTGAGAGTCCGTGGCAGAAGGAGCATCTTTTAAAATAGATGAGCTTGCCTTTTTCAATTGCCTCAGGGGTTTTGGTCAGCTTGCTCTTTTTGGGTGTTTCTGCTGCATAGGCTGCAGTGAACAGTGAACAGTAAATAGTGAACAGCAGTAAAAATAAAAAGCGAATTATCATCATT
>JAHFEP010000197.1 GCA_023248415.1 Nitrospirota bacterium | reverse complement strand
AAGTTTTAATATTATATTTTCTTGCATATTCAAAAGATTTGATTATGGTCTCATTTGATAGATGTCTTTTTAAAATATTGTTTCTAACATTTTCATCTCCAGTTTCAACTGACATGCCAACTGAATGACAACCGGCCTCAGATAAAATCTTAGCCATGTCTTCTGTTAATGTATTTGACCTCATGAGACAGTAAAAAGGCAGCCCTATTTCCTTTTTGTATCTATATAGGAAATTAACCAGCCAATTATCTATTTTATGGGCGAAGGTATCATCTCCAAAACGAATAAGTTTTACAGGAGAATATTTTTTAACCACATATTTTATTTCATCAATCACACCATCAACAGACCTCCTTCGTAAAACACTACCATGTCCCCGGAACATACTATTAAATGCATGGTTATGACAATAAGTACAGTTATAAGGACATCCTCTTTGCGTTAAAAAAGACCTTAATCGTATTAACCGATAATAAGGAATTGCATCAAAAATAATTTCTCTATCTACAAAAGGTAAAGAATCCAGATCGTTTATTAATTCTTTTTTGTAGCCACCAAGGTTATAGTTTGTTTTACATAATACATTTGGAATATCTGACAAATCTTTTCCCTGTTGTATATTGTTAACAATATTTAATATTGCATTGTCTCCCTCGCCAACACAAATTCCATCTAAATCACATTTCAAAAGGATGTCTGGAAAGTATGTGGGATGCGGTCCGCCCATTATCCGTATTATATGTTTATTATTATTTTTTATCCAAGTCCTCGCCAAAAGGTCAGATTCTATAAATGAATTTACATCAGGACTCATTGTACTGTAACCAATGATATCTGGCTGGAATTCTGCAATAGTTTTTAATATAGAATGCCTTTTTAATGTTATTAGTTTTGTAGAATGATTATTTTTCTTGCAGATTGCAGATAACTGCATTAACCCAATTGGTTCGCTTAAAAATATATCAGCAATAACAAATAGTATTTTCATAATCTATAATAAAACTACAGATTTCTAAGGCATTAATTCAGCATATACAAGTAATCTAAAACCAGCACCTTTCATAAAATATCCTAAATACTCCACAAGAGAAACCATAATTAAACTAATTAAAGAGATTTGCCCTCCGGGACGAAAAATATCATACGGTCTTATGACTTTTTCCTTTACATGAAAACCTGCCCTTTTTAATGTCTCAGATAAGGTATTGTCGTCAAAAAATGATACGTGGTTGTTGGCAAAAATATTTACTGCTGGAGTGCTAACGCCAAAGGTGTTGAGTAAGTTAGCCATTCTTACGATCGGAGATCTGTGATTGGGAGTATATACAATGATCTCTCCTCCCGGAATAAGAAATCTTTTAAGGGATTTGAGAGTTGCCAGCGGATTTGGCAGGTGTTCTATTACATCCATCATTGTTATGACTTCAAACTTTTTATCAAAATGTAATTCCTCAGTTTTCCCTGAATGTACTTTGAATCCCCTTTCCCTTGCTTTCTTAGCTAACCCTTTGCAAAACTCGATACCCTCCGATTCAAATCCCAGTTTTTCAGCTACCTCTATCATAGTGCCTAAACCTGTTCCAATATCTAACAGGCGGGGCACATTTTCTCTATTTTTACTGTAATATTTTGATCTGACCAGTACTTCATAAAAAAAACTTCCTTGCTCTTTTGCCTGCCATGAATTCTTCCTGCAGACCCAAATCTGCATGTTCGCCAGAATATACCTCATTCAAGTCTATCTTAAAGTTCTTAAACAACATGCCGCACGAAATACATGAAAGAACAATGCCGGGCACGCCTCCTTTCATTTTCGTATCAGAAAAATCATAAATTACTTTCTGGTTCAAAGAACCACAGGCTGGACAGTTAGTCTTAAATGGGTAGTTCATTAATTAATTACCACTTTGCTAATTTTTAGGAGGATATATTACTTCTTTTTTTCTTTAAACACTGCACAGGCTGACTGCCAGTCTAAACATTCACGGCAAAGAAAAGGCAGTCGCTCCCATTCGCCCTTAATGTGCATCTGGCGTATTTCACTAAGGGGTCCATTCTTCCACACATCTTCAATAGACCGTTCACGCACAGAGCCGCCATGAAAAGCCCTTTCTATATCAATTGCACATAATGCAACATCTCCAGTAGTTGTAATACTAATATTCTGCATAACCCAATAACATGGGAAACGTTCCATTTTAGGATCAAGATTGGAGGCATTGAGCATACCGCCCCAAGAAACCATGGGGCGTATTTTTACAATTGCCCCTTTTTTAGTCCAGTAATCAGTAAAAGGCTCTATCTCATGCCTGTTCTCATTCATTTCCACAAACTGCACATACATCCTAGTAGGCTTTATATTCATCCTTTTTTCCATCTCAAGAAAAGAATTTACATTGACAACAACTTTATCGTATTTACCGCCAACTCTAAGTTTTTCGTATGTTTCTGGACTAAAGGCATCTATTCCCACATAAATCCCGTCCAAACCAGATTCAAGAAGTTTTTTTGATAACTCCTTTGTCAAAAGCTGACCATTGGAATTAAACACAACATCTTTTAACCCTTTATCTTTTGCATATCTGATATATTCAATTATTTTATCTCTCAGAATTAATGCCTCCCCAAAATAGGTCATCCAGACCCTTGCTTCAGGCTTTTTATCTGCAATTTCATCAAGAATTTTATAGACAAGCCACTCCTCCATTTTTGCAGGTTTACGCTTCATATTTTTATGACCGCACATGGAGCAGCGAAGATTGCAGTAACTAATTGTATCTATAAGCACTGATTTGGGAAAGCCCCTTGCCTCACTAAGCCTTTTCTCATCTCTTACCACTTGCTCCCACTGTATTTCCATCATTTCCCTCCGAACTGAGACTTATAATGTTCCTCTATAATATAAAGCGGTCTGGATTTAACTTCTAAATAAATACGTCCGAGATACTCTCCTATCAGCCCCAGAAAAATACATTGAATTCCGCCAAGAAAATAAATTGCTACCATAATAGGCGCCCAACCTGCTCCCCAGTTAGCCTCAAAACCAAAAACCCTGGCAGCAATTATATGAAGCATGTCTGCAAAACTTAACCCTGCCACAACCAATCCAAATATTGTTATAAATCTGAGAGGCATCATAGAAAATGAAAGAATACCGTCAATAGACATCTTCACCATTTTCACAAGGTTATACTTTGATTCTCCGCTGTGCCTCGGCATATATTTTATTTCAACCCCAGCCCGTTTAAAACCAACCCAACTATTAATTCCTGCCTGAAATCTAATGCGCTCGGGCATGTTATTGATACTCTTGACAAAACGTCTTGACATAACTCTCATAGTACAAGCATTTACAGGTAATGGGGTCTTAGTCAATTTATTGAAAAACCACACAAACAATAGCGAAGCGGCCCTCTTAAAAACTGAGCCGCCAAGATTCCCCCTCAATCCATACACCAAGTCATAGCCTTCCTTCATCTTTCCTAACAGTTTTGGTATTTCCTCAGGCGGCTCCTGCAGGTCTGCATCCATCCATACAACAGCTTCGCCACTACAGTAATCAAACCCTGCCTGTGCAGCGTTATGCTGGCCAAAATTTCTGGATAATTTGAGCAATATAATATTGGAAAATATCTTTTGCATTTCTATGACACGATTGACCGTGGCATCCATAGAACCATCATCAATAAAAATAATTTCATAACTGTCCGTAATCCCGGACACAGCCTTAACTAATCTCTCTACAAGAGGTTGGATATTTTCTTCCTCATTGTAGACAGGGATTACAACAGAAAGTTCTATTTTTTTATTAGATAACGGCAAATTCCACCATTCCACCTAATGTTTTTAGAACAAGTCCTTTTTTCTTCACAATAATATCTTTTGATTTTTTAGAGTTCAATAAATTTGCATTTTTTACAATAAATTCTTTCCCTCTATATTTTAAGTACGCACCAGGGTATGGCGACATTGCCCTTATCTTATTAGAAATTTCTTTAAACGGCATGTCGGTTTTTATTTCAGCATCTTTCAATGAGCGTTTTGGATAATATGTTGCTTCTGATTCATTCTGCACATGGAAAGTTTCACGTTCCTTGGTTAACACAAGAGAAAGCGCTTTAGTTAGCACACTTTCCGAAAGATTTACAAGTTTAAATCTTAAAACGCCATCGTTATCAGCAGGTTCAATCTTTAATTTAGTCTGCGCAATAATTCTCCCGGAATCAACTCTTTCATCTTCAATAAAATGGGCAGTCACACCTGTTTCTTCTTCGCCGTTCATTAATGCCCATACAGTAGGAGTTGCCCCACGGTATTTAGGAAGTAAAGATGGATGGATATTTATAACGCCAAGTTTAGGCACAGAAATAACATCTTTGGGTATAATTTGATTAAAAGAGCTCACTACGATAATATCAGGCTTTAATTTTTCAATAATTTGATGTGTCTCTTTTTCTTTAAGCGATAACCCTTCGTAAAGAGGAATGCCTGCTCTCAAGACTATATCCTGTAATTGTTCGCACCGGTAATAGGGATATGGCGCATCTTGCCTTTTGGAAGTAAATACACCAAGTAGATTTATGGAAGGTTCTTCCACTAAAGCCTTTAGCGCATTATTACCCTGACCTGTCATTCCAAATAATATAACTTTAATCTTACCCAAAATACTTCTCCCACCAAACTTGAAACATCATTAGGTTCCAGGCCTTGCCTGCATTGTTTCTATTCCCATAATAATAACTTTTTAGAATATCATTTACTGCATTCGTATTCAGCAGATTATGTCTTTTCAACCTTTTTTCGGAAAGCACATCCATACTGTAGTTTTTCATTTTTTCAGCCATCCAGTCAAAAATGGGCAAGACAAACCCTTCCTTTGGTCTTTTGGTTATCCCTTCTGGAAGCAAAGGCTCCACGGTTTTTTTTAAAATATCCTTCACGTTTCCATTTTTTATCTTCATATTTCCAGGAATTGTTGCAACAAATTCAACAAGCCTATAATCAAGAAACGGGGACCGTATTTCTACAGAATGTGCCATTGATAGAAAATCCACAAATGCAAGCACCTGATCGGGAAGCTGGGTGTTCCATTCCATTTCAAGTATTCTATTTAAAGGATCCTTTGCTGTTAGAGATTTGAAATTTTCCGCAACAAGAGAAAACGATTTTTTCTTGTTTAATTTCTCTTTAAAACTATCAGATAAAATCTCATCCTTATCCTCATCGCTAAATAGATATAGATGATAGCGCCACTTTGCTTCGTCACCACCTGACTTATCAAACAGGTCTTCTAA
>JAHFEP010000056.1 GCA_023248415.1 Nitrospirota bacterium | reverse complement strand
CTTATTGAAAAGGGCGACATACAAAATACCAGAAGTAAGGCCGCCAATTATTTCTGAAGAAACATTCGCACTGCTAAATATGCTGCGTGCCTATAGGCATAAGCTAAGAAGAATCTATACTTATCTCATCTCAGCAGATAAGGTTGTTAACCTTACAGACACAGCGGTTAATTCTTTGAGGCTATTCATCAATGATTGGGGCATCTTCAAAAAATACCTTTTAAGAAAAACTTAGTCCTGTCGGGCGACGCTGGTTTTCCAAATAATAAAAGGCCTGTTCATGTAGTATGCGCTCCCAAGGAGGAATATCTTGCTATAATAACAGCGTATATTCCTTTAACGGCAACATAGGCTACAGCCACTCTGACAGCCCCAGTTCTGCAACCCTCTCCCTCATCTTATTCTGAAACGGCCTCGGTGTCTCTGTTACAAATGCAGCAATCATGTCCTTGTCCTCTACATACAATGAGCCTCTTTTTTGTGCATACCCTGCTGCCTTCTTTGTTACCATCCTTTTTGCAATGGGCTGAAGCAGCCTCGGCACAGACTTTAAAATCTCGTCAAATTTTTCCTTTGCCTCTTCTTTCCAGATTATCTCCCTTTTCTCAGCCTTTGCCTCTGCCTCTTCATCCGGCATCTTCACAGCATTTGCAGGAAAATACATCCAGTTTGGGTGCAGAGGAATAAATTCATCCATTATTTTAAATATTCGTTCCCTTATATCATCTGATATATAAAACTTTGGATAAAATAGCGACTCGCCCTTTTTTATCTTCCCTTCTTTCTCTGCAATTCTCTGGATAGGTGTATTTGGATATAATCTTATGGATGCAACTGCAAAGACCTTTGGAGGATTTATCTCCTCCATGTTCTTTAAAGTCTCCTTTAGCGTCTCCTCTGTTTCACCAGGACCGCCAAGCAGAAGAAAGTGCATGTGCATAAGCCCTGCCTCATCGCACATTTTTGCAGCACGTCTTATATCATCAACAGAAAAATTCTTGCCAAGCCTCTTTAGCATAACAGCAGATGCAGCATCAGAGCCGATTTCAACGCTTTTGCACCCTGCGTCAATCATCAGATTCAGCAGCTCCTTTGAAAAATTCTTTGGGCTTATCAAAGCGCTCCACTCAATATCTAATTTTCTTTTGATTATCTCTGCGCATATATCCTTTGCATGGCTCTCTGGGGAATTAAAGACATTATCAACAAAATAGAAATTTGCAGTATTATATTTTTTTATCATCTCCTCTATCTCATCTGCAATATTTTCAGGGGAGCGAAGCCGCACATTCTTGCCTTCAAGAAAAGGATATGTGCAATATATACAGGAATATTCACACCCCCGCTTTGTCTGGATATTTCCCATATCATAAAGATGATTTGGAAGCAGATGCCTTGCAGGCATTGGAAGTTTATTAATATCCTTCAGCCTCCAGGGCATATTCATGCGAAAGTCGTTTTTATTGTCAATATACGCAATACCTGCAATATCGTTGTATGGTCTATTATCTGACAGCCTCTTTAAAAGTTCAGGCAGGCTCTCCTCGCCTTCGCCGATGATGCCGAGGTCAATATCAAAATATCTCAGTATATCCTCTGGTGTAATGGAAAAGGCAGTGCCGCCAAGTATTATCCTTGCCTTTCCATAATCCTTGCAGCAGTCAATAATATCCTTTATTGTTGGAATAAGGAAGAGCGTGGAGCTTTCTAAATTTCTTATAGAGACGCCAATAATATCAGGCTTAAAATCATTTAGCGTATTTTTTACAGCAGCAACAGGGTCATCCTCAAAGCACAAATCAAGAACCATGACATCATAACCTTCTTTTAAAAGCACTGCTGACAGATAGGCAACTCCAAGCGGCGCTGCAACATAGGGCTCTTTTTCTCTGTTGGGTGAAATAAACAAGACTTTCATTTCGGAAGGATATTTTATCTATATTTGCATGAATATTCAAGTTAATTAATATCCTATTCTGATACCCTTCAATGTAACTAATAAATTATAGAGTAATACAATTATTCTGCTGCACCGCCTTTTCTTTTAAACACTCTTTAAGGATTCCCTTAATCTTTCCTATCTTCCACTTAACAATACCTATATCAGGTGCAAACCAATAATAGTTCTTCAACCCTCCTTCCATCTCTTCTATTACTTTATAACATCTGTAAACATCAGAGGTCATGATTTTTCTTAAATAATTCAATAATATATTCAATGTAATAATTCATTTTTCATTAATGACATTTTTATTTTTTTATGACAAAATTGACACAAGAGATAACCATTTTCTGCGGGTGCTGAACCTGCCAAAGTTTCACAAAATTTACACAACCACAAACAGACTATGGTTGACTTTTTCAGGGATAACTGTTATTGTTAGTGCCTCTTGCAAAAGTGTCTGTCATCCCCGAATGCTTTTATCGGGGATATGGTTTTTCAAGCAGTTAGAACCGTATTCCCGCTCAGAAACGTTGCGGGAATGACAAAATCGGGACTTTTGCAAGAGCCTCGTTAGTTAAATTTTTTCATAGGAGGATTAATATGTTTGGCCTTGGTATTTGGGAGCTTGTTATAATCCTTGCAATAGTCCTTCTTATCTTTGGCGCCGGCAAACTTCCGGAACTCGGAAAGGGGCTTGGAAAGGCAATCAAGGGCTTCAGGGAGTCAGTGAAGGAAGAACAAAAGGATATAGAAGAGTCTAAAAAGATAGATGCAGAAAAAAAGGATAAGTAATGGCAAAGGTAAAGAGCTTTTACGCCTGCCAAAGCTGCGGCTATCAGACGCCAAAATGGCTCGGCAGATGCCCTGACTGCGGAGAGTGGAATACCATTACAGAGGAAAAAGAGATGCCTGCTGCGCAGCGCAGTTTCACCTCTGATATCTTACAGAGCGAAATAAGCAGTTCAGATATTAAACCCCAGCCCATTAAAGATATCCCGATTTCAAAAGAGAACAGATTTACAACAGGCATAGAAGAATTTGACCGTGTATTAGGCGGCGGCCTGGTTGCTGGTTCTGTTGTTCTTATCGGCGGGGACCCCGGTATTGGAAAGTCAACACTTTTGCTTCAGGCAGTTAATAAGATAGCGTCAAGATTCGGCACAGTCTTATATGTCTCTGGCGAGGAGTCTCAGGCGCAGATAAAGATGCGCGGAGAGAGACTCAATGTAAGTTCAGACGGCCTGCTTATATTAGCAGAGACACTGTATGAGAATATTGTCAGATACGCTGCTGAGATAAGGCCAAAGGCAGTAGTCGTAGATTCTATCCAGACGCTTTACACATCCCAGTTTCAGTCAGCGCCCGGAACTGTGAGCCAGGTGCGCGAGGTTGCCGGGCAGTTGACATTCTTTGCAAAACGTTCAGGTATACCAGTAATTATTATAGGCCATGTTACAAAGGACGGGGCAATTGCAGGGCCAAGGCTCCTTGAGCACATGGTTGATACAGTCTTATATTTTGAAGGGGACAGAGGACATTCATACAGGCTGCTTCGTGCAGTGAAGAACAGGTTCGGCCCAGTAAATGAAATCGGCGTATTTGAGATGAGGGATTCTGGACTTGAGGAGGTTGCCAATCCATCTGAATTATTCCTCTCTGAAAGGCAGAAAAAGGTAACTGGTTCTGTAATTGTTGCCAGCATGGAAGGGACAAGGCCAATTCTTATTGAGCTTCAGGCATTGGTTATCCCAACAAATTTCGGGATGCCGAGAAGGACAACTGTTGGCGTTGATTATAACCGTGTTTCTATGCTTATGGCAGTGATGGAAAAAAGGGCAGGACTGCATCTTGGCAGCTGCGATGTGTTTATTAATGTTGTCGGAGGAATGAGGATTGATGAACCTGCAATTGATTTAGGTGTTGCTGCTGCCATTGCCTCAAGCCTGCGCGAGGCTGCTGTTGATTCTGCTACAATCCTATTTGGTGAAATCGGGCTTGGAGGAGAAATAAGGGGCGTGAGTCAGGCAGAGCAAAGGGTAAAAGAGGCGTCAAAGCTCGGCTTTAAAAGGTGCATCCTGCCTCAGAGGAATGCAGAGAGGCTTGAGAACATAGGTTCAATGGAGATTGTTGGCGCTGCAAATGTAACAGATGTTATGAGGGCTTTATTTTGACGGAGGCTGTGTCATTGCGAGCGAAGCGAAGCAATCTCAAAAACCACCCCATCCCCCCTTTTTTAAAGGGGGGTAAGGGGGGATTACTCTTAATATTTTTTTATATATTTCTCTTTTCCTGCGCCCCTAAAGCAGTAAAACCAACAGAAATGATACAGCCTCAGGAGGCTAATCTTTCAGAATTAATTTCTATCCTTGAAAAGAGGGATACAGATATCAAGACCATCAGGTCTCTTGTAAGGGTAGAGGCAAAGAACAAGGCAATAGAATCTGCGCCTTCCTTTGATGCTGTGCTTTTAATGGAAAAACCGAATAATATCCGCTTTCAGGGACTCTCGCCATTTGGCGTCTCCATATTTGACTTTGCCTCAACAAATAGACAGATGCAGGTTTTCCTTCCTACAAAGAACATGGCAATTGTCGGCCCAGTGGAATTGCTCAACAAGATACCAGATTCAAAAATGCCAATAAAGTTTAATGATTTTTTTGAAGGCATCGGCTCATCAGGGGCTTATAAAAAATCAGGGGCAGTCATATTTTCTGAGAAAATGCCAGAGTATTATACTGTGTATGTTGCTGAAAAGGGAAACAGCAGTGGTATCTTAAAAAGAAAGATATGGTTTGACAGAAGGGGACTGAAGGTTGCCAAAGAGGAGCTCTTTGGCAAGGACGGTGCAAAGGAGATAGAGATTTTATTTAATGACTACAAAAAGGTAAACGACATCTGGTATCCAATGCAGATAAGGATAAACAAGCTGCAAGACAACTCTTATTTAAAAATGACTTTTAAACAGCTCACTATCAATACTGAAATCAAGGCAGAGGACTTTAAAATAGAAATCGGCGAAGGTGTTGAGATTAAACAATTGGAGGAGATTTTGAAGGAAGTGAAGGAGTAACTTTACTTATGGTTCATCACAAATTGTGTAACATCGTCCATGTTTTCCCTTACTGCATCTATGAAGTTTTTGTCTGATGTCCTGTGGGCAATGCCTAAAACAATGTCGCCTGTCTTAACATCAATAAATTTTATTTCAATCAAAATCTTCCACGAATTTTTCCTTGCCATATTTTAACCCCATTAAGAACAGGGTAATGAAAATTGTCAAGAGAAAAATTTGGATTTTTCTGTATGTGCTTTATGTATACCCGATGATACTAATATTGTCAAGGTGTTGTAGTTTTTCTTTTGACATTTCTTTGCGAATTAATTAAGATTAAATTATAGTAATTGCATGGAGAGAGATTTGAAGGTGCTCGGCATAGATACTGCTACAATAATGGGAAGCATTGGCTTGATTGATGATGATGCAGTTATTGCAGAGTACAGCCTGAATATCAAAGCCACACATTCAGAACGGTTGATGCCGGCAGCAGACAAGCTGTTAAAAGATGCTGGTATAGAATTAAAGGATATAGACGGTTTTGCAGTATCCATTGGCCCGGGTTCCTTTACAGGGCTTCGCATCGGCCTTGCAACAGTAAAGGGTTTTGCAATGGGTTATAATAAACCAATAGCTGCTGTTTCAACGCTTGAGGCGCTTGCATTTAATCTTGCCTTTGCAGAATATCAGGTCTGTCCAATTCTTGATGCAAGAAAGAATGGGGTTTATACAGCCTTATTTAAATCTGACAGGAAAGGGGGGATGAAAAGGATTGCTCAAGATAGGGCAGCAGATATAAATGCTGTTCTTAACGAGCTTAATGATGACACAATCTTTTTGGGTGATGCAGTAAGCTTGTACAGAGATATAATATGTAATAAGCTGAAGGACAAAGCACACTTTGCTTCTAAGACAAGAAATATGCCGTCTGGCGCCTCTGTTGCTGAACTTGGCCTTCTGAAATTACATAAGGGTATAATTGAGGATGTTTCAAACCTTACGCCTTTTTATATCAGAAGGTCAGAAGCAGAGATAAATTTTGAAAAGAAGAATTTAGCTTTAAGGGGATAAGCTGTATTAATTATGGGGGAGGATATGGATTTTTGTAACATTACAATTGAATATATAAAAGAAGAGGATATAGATGCTGTCTTAAAGATTGAGCGCTCCTCTTTTTCCACGCCATGGTCAAGGGAGATGTTTTTTTGCGAGTTGACCGACCACCCATTTTCTTATCTTTATGTTGCAAAGAATAATAAGGGGAGGATTCTTGGGTATATTTGCTACTGGCTTGTTTTTGATGAGATGAATATTTTGAACCTTGCAGTAGATGAGGAATTCAGGCAAAAAGGCCTTGGAAGCGCTCTTTTGAAATTTGTTTTAGAGGATGGCGCTGATAGAGGGGCGCAGACTGTTCATCTTGAGGTCAGGCACTCAAACAGGGCTGCAATTGAGCTGTATGAGAAATTTGGCTTCAGGCAGGCTGCTGTGAGGAAGAATTATTATGAGAACCCTGAGGAAGACGCCCTGCTGATGGCGCTTGACGATATCTCTGTATATAGACGGAAGGAAAGGTGTTTGAAAGCAGGGTAATTTAAATATGGGAGGATAATAAAATGGATATAGACGATAATGCAGAGCTGATAGATTATGTGCGAAGCATTAACGATGAGTACAGAAAGATAGAAAAAATTCACCATAAATTGGACAATGACCTGAAAAAGATGGAAGGAAGATATCTGACACCGGATGAAGAGATGCTGAAGAAGAACATGCAGAAGGATAAACTGATAAAAAAGGACAGGATGACGCAGATTCTCCGTGATTACAGGGAGAAAATAAAAACGCAGTAAAGGCGCCACTGCCTTGAGGAAAACATTATGTTTGGAATAGGCATACCAGAGCTGATAGTGATATTGGTTATTGCCCTTTTGATATTCGGGCCGAATAAGCTGCCTGAAATTGCGAAGGCTATTGGGAAGGCTTTTGCTGATTTCAAAAAGGCGGCAGATGATATAAAAGGCTCTATTGAACATGAGATAACAAAGATAGAGGAAGAAGGAAAGAAAGTAGAGAACGAGATAAGTGGAGAGCAGAAAGGACAAAAAAAAGAAAGGGATGCGGCAGCTCTTGCGAAAGGTGCGGCTGAAGATAAAGAAATAAAAAAATGACAGAGACCAATCAGGAGCATGAAAGAAAAGACGAAGAAGGAAAGATGCCCCTTACAGAGCATCTTTCTGAGCTGCGGAAAAGGCTTATTGTAAGCATTATTGCTATTGGCGTCGGGTTTATTGCATCCTTTAACTTCTCCGACAAGCTCATCGGGCTGATTGTAAAATCAATTAATATAAAGGTGGTCTTCCTTGCGCCAACAGAGGCATTCTGGGCAGAGATGAAGGTCGCCTTTTTCAGCGGCCTTTTAATTTCAATGCCTGTTCTTCTTCATCAGGTATGGAAATTTGTTGCTCCAGCCCTTCATCCTCATGAAAGGCAATACGGCTTTCCTTTTGTTATTTTATCTTTTGTATTTTTCCTTATCGGTGTTGCATTCGCATTAGTAGTAGTCCTGCCCTTTGCAGTAGGATTTCTGCTGAGCTATCAGACAGAGTGGATGCAGCCCATGATTTCAGTAGGCAATCTTGTGGACTTTTATGTAAAGTTTCTCTTAGCCTTTGGCCTTGTATTTGAACTTCCCCTTGCTATAACTTTATTATCAAGAATGGGCATCCTTACACCTGCCTTTCTTTCAAGGAACAGGAAATATGCTGTATTAGCCAATTTTATTATTGCAGCCATCTTGACACCTACAACTGATATCTTTAACATGATGCTAATGGCGATTCCGTTAATTGTCCTTTATGAAATCGGCATCATCGGTGCAAGGATATTTGGAAAGAAGAAAGGAGAAAATCATGATTAACGAAGGAAAGATTGTTGAATTGGATTTAAGGCAAATGCCTCCGTTTGAAAGACACGACAAGATTTTTGAGATATGGGATAGCTTAAAGCCGGGAGAGGCAATAAGGATCATCAATGACCATAATCCAAAGCCGCTTCATTATCAATTTGATGTTGAGCAAAAGGGAAAGTATGAATGGACAGATGAACAGTCAGGTCCAAAGGACTGGATAGCAAAGATAAAAAGGATTTAATGAAATATTAGCCATTGACAACAATGCCTGAAAAGATTCCTGAGAATATTAAACACGAGATAGAGCGGCTTGTATCCGAGCTAAACTATCACTGCTACCGCTATTATGTCCTTGATGCGCCTGTTATTTCTGATGAGGAGTATGACAGGCTTTATAATAAACTCAAAAAACTTGAAGATGATTACAGCTTCATCCTGCCTGATTCACCAACCAAGAGAATAGGCGCGCCTGCGCTTGACAAGTTTGAAAAGGTAAGGCACACAGAACCAATGCTCTCACTTGATAATGCCTTTTCCTATGATGATGTAATAGAATTTGACAAGAGGCTAAAGAGATTATTGGAATCATCGGTTCGACAAGCTCACGATGTAGAAGAAGATATAGAATACACGGTTGAGCCAAAGTATGACGGCCTGGCCATTGAGCTTAGTTATAAAAATGGCCTTTTATACAAGGCGTCCACAAGGGGCGACGGCTATGAGGGCGAGGATGTTACACCAAATATCAGAACTATAAAATCAGTGCCTCTTAAGATTGAGGGTGTAAAGGTTCCATCTGAGATAGATATTCGCGGCGAGGTGTATATTGATATTGAAGACTTTGAAAGGCTTAACATGGAGAGAGGTAAAAATGGCGAGCCGCTCTTTGCAAATCCAAGAAATGCTGCTGCAGGTTCAATAAGACAGCTTGATTCATCAATTACAGCAGCAAGACGACTACATCTTGCGTGTTACGGGATAGGCACAGTAAATGGGATAGAATTAAAGAGCCAGATAGAGCTTATAACCTGGCTTGAAAAGGCGAGATTCCCAATCCCTGCTGTAGTGAAACAGGTAAATGGAGTTGATAAGGTTCTTGAGGTTATAAAAGAGATAGAGGAGAAACGCAATATCTTCCCATTTGAAACAGACGGCGCTGTTATAAAGGTGAATGACTTTAATCTGCAAAAGTCCCTTGGCGTTAAGACAAGGGAGCCGCGCTGGGCAATTGCATATAAATACCCTGCACATCAGGGGACAACAAGGATAATAGAGATAATACCGAGTGTCGGCAGGACAGGTGTGATAACGCCTGTTGCAATCTTAGAGCCTGTGAGAATCGGCGGGGTTACTGTCTCCCGCTCAACCCTGCACAACTGGGATGAGATAAATAGAAAGGATATAAGAATAGGAGACTATGTTGTAGTGGAACGGGCAGGTGAAGTTATTCCTCATGTTGTAACAGTGATAAAAGAGAAGAGGACAGGGAAGGAGAAGCGCTTCCAGATTCCTGAAAAGTGCCCTGTATGCGGTTCAAAGGTCGCAAGGGAGGAGGGAGAGGTTGCAGTAAGGTGCATCGGTCTTGACTGCCCTGCACAGGTGCAGGAGAGGATAAGGCACTTTGTAAGCAGGCAGGCAATGGATATTGAAGGCCTTGGCGAAAAAAATGTGGAGCTTTTATATTCAAAGGGGCTGATAAAACATTTTGCTGATATATACAAACTAAAAAAAGAGGATTTGCTTCAGCTTCCGAGGTTTGCAGAAAAATCTGCGCAGAATCTTATTGATGCCATTGAAAAAAGCAGGCATACAACACTTTCTAAATTTCTTTACGGCCTTGGCATAATCCATGTCGGAGAATATGCAGCAAGGCTTTTATCAGCGAATTTTGAGAGGCTTGAAGGCATTTATCATATAAAGGCTGAAAAAGTTATGGAAATAAAACAGATAGGCGATAAGATCGCAAATTCAATATCAGCCTTTTTTAATGATTCGGAGAATATCCGCACCATTGAGAAGCTAAAATCACTCGGGCTTAAGATAACCAATCCTGATTTTAAAGAAAAAAATAAAGGGAAAATGCCCCTTGACGGCCTTACCTTTGTAATAACCGGCGCTTTGCCAAAATCAAGAAAAGAGGTTGAGGACATGATTGAAGGACTCGGCGGCCATGCAGCATCCACTGTCTCAAAAAGCACTGATTATCTTATTGTTGGAGATGAGCCGGGCTCAAAGCTAAATAAGGCACGGTCGCTTGGCGTAAAGACCGTTACTTATGATGAACTGTTGAAAATCCTAAATCCTAATGTCTAATTTCTAATAAAATTTCAAATGCCCAATAACCAAATTTAGACATTTTAGAATTGGACATTTTATTAGAAATTAGGATTTAGAAATTTATTGTAGCGTCTGCTTAACAGTCAATCATCAACTTTTTTATGAAAGACCCTTATATTTTACATTCTCGCTATCTTTCAGACAGGTTCTTTAAGTCGTTCTGATAAGCCCTCCAGCAGTTTCTGCCAGCGCCCTTTGCAGTGTATAGCGACTCATCTGCTGCATTGATTAGCTTCTCTCTGCTTTCAGCATCGTATGGATAAATTGCAATACCAAGACTGATTGTGAACTTAAAGTCTTTGGGCAGGCTTTCAGGAGGCTCTGCATCGCAGACAATATGCCGCAGCTTTTCTGCTACTGACTTTGTGCCAGCCAGATCAGTCTCTGGAAGTATCAGCAGGAACTCCTCGCCTCCGTATCTTGATGCAATATCCACTGTGCGGAGGCTTTTCCTCAAGATTTCTCCCATATATCTTAATACTATATCTCCTATAGGATGCCCATAGGTATCGTTTATCTTTTTAAAATAGTCTATATCAATCATTATACAGGAGAATACACGATTATACCGCTTTGCCCTTTCAATCTCCTCATCAAGTCTTTTTAATACATATCTTCTGTTATAAAGCACTGTTAATTCATCTCTTATAGCTAAAATCTCAAGAATGCTGTTTTTCTTTTTCAGCTCATCCTGCGAGAGCTTTAGATTAATTGCATTTTTTACCCGCGCCTCTACCTCCTCAGTGTAAAAAGGTTTAGTGATGTAGTCAAAGGCGCCTATGCAGAATCCTTTTATCTTATCCTGCCTTTCGTTCTTTGATGTAATAAAAATTACAGGAATGTCCTTTGTAGCAGCGCTTGATTTAAGAACCTCGCATATGCAATAGCCGTCCTTTTTCGGCATCATTATGTCCAGCAAGACCAGGTCAGGCAGCAGATTTTCAACAAGCTCAACTGCCTCGTCGCTCTTTGTGGTAGTAAATATTTCAAACCCGCTTCTGTGCAGGCACTTTTTCAGGTGCTCTATTTGAAGGGGACTGTCATCTACTACTAATATTTTAGCGGTCTGCTTTTGCATATTAGTTTTCCCAAGTGTAGATATTGTCTCTCCGCTCTTACTGCTGCTGCGAGTTATATCTGATAGCAATATTTAAAGTTACCTCGCCGAATCGTGTATCCAGCGGGATAACCAGCGTCTCAATCTGCGGTGTTGCGCTTGCCATATCCTTTCCTTTAATAAAGGTCGGCGGAGATGTGGTAAATTTGAATCCCATATCATTAAGCCTGCTGACTGCGTTTCCAATCATCATATTCGTGAGTTCAGAGAGGCTGTCAATCACAACAGGTGTAAATTGTGTAAAATCTGAATTATTCATTCTTCCTGCAATAGTAAGCGCTGTCTTATCATCCATTTCAAAGATTACCCTTCCCTCCACATCACCTGCCAGGCCGATGATAGTTACAATATCCTTAGTAGACGTGGGTGAAGGCTTTAAGGACAGCTCGCCCCATTTTATTTCTAAATGGGACATCTCTGAAAGGACATATCTTGCTGATTCAATAAAGGGGTCAATGTAGTCAAGTCTCATCTTACTCTCCTTTTATGATTACACAGATTTGGAAAAACGATTACACAGATTTTTTATAAGTTCAAAGTTCAAAATCCAAATGTCAAATGAATGTCAAAGTTCAAATACTAAAAGTTTAGTCATTTGAGCTTTGGGCTTTAATCTGCGTAATCTGCCTTTGTAATCTGTGTAATCAGATATTTTCCCTGTTTCCTTCAAGCACTGATTTAACTATCTTTACTGCATATTCCACCTGAACAGGTTTTGTTATAAAGTGTTTTGCGCCGAGACTGATTGCCTTTTTTACCAGGTCCTTGTGTCCAAGCGAGCTGACCATTATTATTGTTGCCTTATTATCTTCCTTTATTATCTCACCAACAGCATCCACACCTTCCATCTCCGGCATAGTAATATCCATAAGCACCACATCAGGTCTTATTTTTTTGTACTGTTCAATAGCTTCTATGCCTGTTCCGGCTTCGCCTGCTATTACACCTCCAAGCATAAAAACTATCCTTGCTATGTTCTTCCTTGCAAATTCTGAATCGTCTACAAGGAGAAACCTGTAAGGCGTCTCATCCTTCTTTTTTAATACATTAGTTGCTTCTTGCATTTAATACCTCCTTTCTCATTAAAATTTCTCCAAGCAAATTCGGGATGTCTTCAAGGGATGCAATACTATCTATATATCCCCTCTCAATTGCTGCCTTTGGCATTCCAAATACTATGCAGCTTTCCTCATCCTGCGCTATTGTCATGCCTCCTGATGCCTTTATCCTGCCTATTCCTTCAGCGCCGTCATCTCCCATGCCTGTCATTATTACACCAAAGGAGTTCTCTCCGTATTCAGCAGCAACAGATGTGAATAAGACATCTGCTGAAGGCCTGTGTCCTGATACAGTTTGTGTTCTGCTTAACACAGCGATTCCGCCGAGCGGCATCCTCTTTGTCTTTAAGTGTATATTTCCAGGGGCAATCAATGCCCTTCCGGGAAGAATCAAATCACCGTCTTTTGCCTCTTTCACCTCTATCTGACACAACTGATTAAGCCTTGCTGCAAAAAGTTCTGTGAACCCCTCTGGCATGTGCTGGACTATTACTATGCCTGCCGGAAAATCCTTTGGTATCTGAGGCAGTATAAAACTTAGCGCATTTGGCCCTCCTGTTGATATTCCAATGGCAACCACCTTTTCTGCTCTATTGGATAAAGGCAGCGGTTTTTTTATCTTCGGCTGTGGGCTTTCTTCCCGAACTTTTTTTAATTTTGATGTTGATGCCTTTGCAATTGCCCTTATCTTTTGCAGTATCTCATTGGCGATATCCATTATATGAACAGAGATTGCTTCTCTCGGCTTTGTTACAAAATCAACTGCGCCTAATTCAAGTCCTTTTAAAGTGGTTGCTGCGCCTTTTTCTGTCAAAGAGCTTATGAGAAGCACAGGTATGTTGTACTCCTTCACAATATGCGGCAGCGCAGTAAGCCCGTCCATTCTCGGCATGTCCACATCAAGGGTAATTATATCCGGCTTCAGCTCAGCTATCTTCTTTAAAGCAAAGAGGCCGTCCATTGCAGTGCCTACAATCTCAATATTTGGGTCCATTGTCAGTATCTGTGGTATCATCTTTCTCATCAGGGCAGAATCATCTACCACCAATACCCTTATCTTTTTGTTGTCCATCAAAATACCTCTTTATCTTCCCGCAGCCATTGTCCTCTTTATTAGAGACGCGACATCCAGCACAAGGACGATAGAGCCGTCTCCAAGAATAGATGCGCCTGACGCAATGTCACTGCCGTTATCCATTGCCTTAATTACCAGCTCCCTTTTCCCGAGCAGTTTATCTACTAAGACACCGAGCCGTTTTTCTGCAAGGCCGATGATAAGAACAAAAGACTTCATTTTATCATTTGAGATTGCTTCTTCGCTTTGCTCCTCGCAATGACTATCCTGCTCGTCATATCCTTTGTCATTGCGAGCGGAGCGAAGCAATCTCTCTTCTGCTGTATTCTGGTTTATAACCTTCCTGAGCCTTATCAGCGATATTATCCTCTCACGCCATTTCAGGGATTCCATGCCGTTGATTCTACTAATCTCATCTTTGAATATTCGCCTGATTTCAAGAATAGACGAAAGAGGAAATGCAAAAAACTTTTCCCCTGCCTTAAATACCATCCCCTGTATGATTGCAAGTGTAAGCGGAAGCCTGATTATAAATTTTGCCCCCTTATCAGTTATTGACCTCACCTGAACAAGTCCCTTTAACTCCTCCACTGTCCTTCTTACTGCATCCATGCCTATGCCTCTGCCTGATGTCTCTGTAACCTCATCAGCAGTAGTTAAGCCTGAATGGAATATCAAATCAACAGCCTCTTCATCAGGCATCTTGGCTGCTTCATCTTCTTTTATTATCCTCATTTCAATTGCTTTCTGTTTCAGCTTCTCAATGTTTATTCCCTTTCCATCGTCTCCTATTTCTATAATTATCTGCCCTCCCTCGTGATAGGCATTTATTTTAATTATTCCGCACTTATCCTTCCCTTTCTTTTCTCTCTCCTCAGGCAGTTCAATCCCGTGGTCAATGGAATTTCTCAGAATGTGCATCAACGGTTCGCCGATTACATCAACAATGCCTTTGTCAAGCTCTGTCTCAGCGCCGTATATCTCAAGTTTTATCTCCTTCTTCTTTTCTAATGATAAATCACGGACAATCCTCGGAAATTTTCTTAAGACATGGTCAATGGGCACCATCCTGACTGTCATTACATCCTTTTGAAGCTCTGACAGGGAACGTTCAAAGAGAGAATTGATATTTTCCAGATTTGAAACTATCTCTTCCTTTCCAAGCCTTTCCTTTAATTCATATACTGACTGCGCAAGCATTGACCTGCCTATTATCAATTCTCCGACAAGGTCCATAATCTCATCAACCCTCTTTGCATCAACCCGCAGGGTAGTATCATGCGGAGAGGAAGTTGGGTTAGTGGGGGAGGG
>JAHFEP010000055.1 GCA_023248415.1 Nitrospirota bacterium | reverse complement strand
AATAATATCAGTTAACAAAGATATAATAGGCCAGAGGATGTAGCTTAAAGTATGAAAGGGGTCTAAGAATAGCAATGCCATGAGAATAAACATTCCATAAGGCTCTATCCTGCTGTATGTATCTGAAAGGCTTTCAGGGAGAATACCAGCCAAAATCCTGCCTCCGTCTAATGGCGGAATGGGTATCAGATTAAATATAGCAAGGAGTGTATTTAGGTATACGCTTTTCATTAACATCCACATTATTGGAACAAGGATAGTAACCAATATATCCCTCTCGCCAAAACCTCCTTGCATTCTCATATATCCGATTATTTCAGGTTTTAGCAGGATTATAATGCGGAATAGTATGCCTGATAAGATAGCGAGTATTATATTTATACCAGGGCCTGATGCTGCAACAATGGCCATATCCCTTTTCGGGTTCTTGAAGTTCATGGCATTAACAGGGACAGGCTTTGCATAGCCGAATACAAATCTCCCGTTAGTAGTAAAGAGCATAAACAAAGGAAGGATTATTGTCCCTAATATATCAATATGGGCAATTGGATTTAGCGTAAGCCTGCCTTGATATCTTGCTGTCGGGTCTCCAAACTTATCTGCCATCCACCCGTGTGCAGCCTCATGCAATGTAATTGCAAAAAGTATGGGCAGCGCCATAATAGATATATTCTGCATTAATTGTGAAATGTCCAAACTGTCCTCCAATGGGTATTCGTTATCCCCCTATTTTCTAAAGAGGGGTTAGGGGAGATTACATACCAGCACTCCTCTAATCCCCCTTTATCCCCCTTTAGAAAAGGGGGAAAAAGAAGGGCACCCTTTGTTTTCGGCTGTCTAATCCCGCAAAAAAACTATCTTACTGCTATCAGTGCCTCATCAGGATTCACACTGTCGCCATTAGATACAAAAACCTCTTTTACCTCGCCGTCTATTGGTGTATGTATCTCATTCTCCATCTTCATTGCCTCTACCATTAGAACAGTATCTCCAGCCTTTACCTTATCACCGACCTTGACCTTTATATTTACAACAGTCCCGGGCATTGCTGTTGTTACATCACCCTCATGCGATGCCTTTGGCCTTCTTGAATGGCCTCCTACCTTTGCATCTATCTGGCCTACTGTGCTTGGCACAACCTCAACAAGGGATTCAAGAATAACCTCCTCAAGCTGATTGTCCACATAAAGGAAATAGGGCCTGCCGCCTTCGCCCTTGTGTCCCATGCCTCCGACCTTAACATGATAGGTCTCGCCATGAACCTTTATGTTAAATTCACTTGGTGCAAGATGTGGAGGAGCATCCGCAGCCTTTTCTTCCTTCTTTTCCTCAACAGTAGCCTCCTCCTGCTGAAGCATCCCTTTTTCACGGAGGTCAAAAAATTCCAATGCAACCTTTGGAAAGAGCGCATATAAGAGCAGGTCGTCAATATCCTTTGCCTTGCTGCCGACCTCTGCCTTCATCTTTTCAAGCTCTGGCTCAATCAAATCAGCAGGCCTGCAGTCTATAAACTCCTCATCGCCTATTGCCTTTTTTCTCACCGCTTCATTTATAGGCGCTGCTGGCTTTCCATATAAGCCCTTTAGATAATTCTTTGTCTCGCTTGTAATAACCTTATATCTCTCGCCTGTCAGGACATTTAATGTTGCCTGTGTGCCAACTATCTGGCTTGACGGCGTAACCAGCGGAGGATAACCAAAGTCCTTCCTTACGCGCGGCACCTCTGCCAAAACCTCTGGCATGCGCTGCAATGCCTTTTGCTCATTTAACTGTGAGGCAAGATTTGATGTCATTCCTCCTGGTATCTGATAAACAAGCACATCAGGGTCAACGCCTGTATATTTGCTTTCAAATTTGCTGTATTTTGTCCTTATCTCTCTACAATATGATGCTATCTCTGCAAGGAGATTTATATCAAGCCCTGTATCATACTTTGTGCCTCTTAAAGTATTTACCAGCGTCTCTGTCGGGGGCTGTGATGTGCCTGATGCCAAAGACGAGATAGCGCAATCAACTATATCCACGTCTGCCTCTATTGCCTTAAGATAGGTAGCTGTTGCCATGCCGCTTGTATCATGGGTGTGGAGGTGAATAGGTGTCCTTACAGCCTTTTTGAGCTTGCTTACTAATTCAAAGGCATTATATGGTGAAAGCAGGCCTGCCATGTCCTTTATGCAGATTGTATCAGCGCCCATGTCCTCAAGCCTCTTTGCCATATCAACAAAGAGGTCATTGTTATGAACAGGGCTTATGGTATAGCAGAATGCAGCCTCTGCCTTGCCGCCGTATTTTAAAGTAGCCTTTATGGCTGTCTTCATATTTCTGAAATCATTTAAAGCGTCAAAGATGCGCAGGACATTTATGCCGTTTGCTATTGACCTTTCAATAAATTTTTCTACAACATCATCTGCATAATGCCTGTAGCCGACAATGTTCTGTCCGCGCAAAAGCATTTGAAAAGGCGTATTTGGCATTGCCTTTTTTAGCAGCCTGATCCTCTCCCATGGGTCTTCGCGCAAGAATCTTAAAGCGCTGTCAAAGGTTGCGCCGCCCCACATCTCAACAGACCAGTACCCAATCTTATCAATCTTCTCTGCAATTGGAAGCATGTCTTTTGTTTTTAACCTTGTTGCAAGAAGTGACTGGTGCGCATCCCGCAGAGTCGTATCCATTATCATTACCCTTTTTTCTGACTTCTGGGTTCTGCTTTCTGGTTTCTGATTTTTTACTTCTGTTTTCTTTTTTCTGTTTTCTTTTTTCTTATTTTTCATTTTAGCCCCTATCGCATATCTTTATCTGTCATTCCTGCGAAGGCAGGAATATAGTCCTTCGACAAGCTCAGGATGCATGGTGAGTTTCTCGCTCATGGTGAGCCTGTCGAACCATGGATTCCCGCTCAAAAACGCTGCGGGAATGACATAGTAGGGACATGCCATGGCATGTCCCTACTCGTGAGACAATATACTACAGCCCCGAATGCGCCACAATTGCTGCTGAGATTGCAAGAACCAGGTCCTTCGGGTCCCTCTCATCCTGATACACAAGCTCTTCTATCTTCTGGTCAATATAATTTGTATTAAACTCTCCCTTTTTAAAATTCTCGTCAAGCATTATCCTTTTGTAAAATGGTATGGTTGTTTTTACACCGCGAATCACATATTCGTCAAGACACCTGTACATCCTGTCAACTGCCTCTTCCCATGTCCTTCCCCTTACAGTAAGCTTTGCAAGCATGGAATCATAGTATGTCGGAATTGTATAGCCGACATAGACATTTCCGTCTATGCGGACACCTATGCCGCCCGGAGAATAGTATGCTGTTACCCTCCCTGTTGTCGGAATAAAATTGTTCTTTGGGTCTTCTGCATTTATCCTGCACTCTATTGCATAGCCTCTTATTTTTACATCATCCTGTTTAATGAAAAGCCTCTCCCCTCTTGCAATCCTTATCATCTCACGGACAATGTCTATGCCTGTAACCTCCTCTGTTACAGTATGCTCAACCTGAATCCTTGTGTTCATCTCAAGGAAATAAAAATTCTTGTTCTTATCAATTAAAAATTCAACAGTGCCGACATTATTGTAATTTGCCGCCTTGGCAGCAGCAACAGCAGCAGCGCCCATCTCCTGCCTGAGCTTTTCATCAAGAAGAAGCGAAGGCGCAATCTCAACAAGCTTCTGATGCCTCCTCTGGATAGAGCAGTCCCTCTCGCCGAGGTGTATAACATTGCCGTGATTATCTGCTACAATCTGAAACTCTATGTGCCTTGGCGACTCAAGGCATTTTTCCAAATATACATCCTCGTCTCCGAATGCAGAGAGCGACTCCTTCTTTGCAATAGGAAGAAATCTTCTTAACTCATCCTCATTCCTGCATATCCTCAACCCCCTGCCGCCGCCGCCTGCTGCTGCCTTTAGCATTACAGGATAGCCAAGCCTGTTTGCCTCTGCCGTAGCCTCATCTTCTGAATTTATTTTTTCCAAGGCGCCCGGCACAATAGGTATCCCGGCCTTTGTCATTATCTGCCTTGATACAATCTTGTTTCCAAGTTTGTGCACTGCATCAGAGGACGGGCCTATAAATGTGATGTCATTCTCCTCACATGCCTTCGCAAATTCAGGGTTCTCTGCAAGAAAGCCGTAGCCCGGATGAATAGCATCCACACCCCGCTGTTTTGCAAGGTCAATGATTTTATATATGTTCAGATATCCTGAAAGCGGGCCAGGCCCGACAAGGCACGATTCATCCGCCTTTTTAACATAAAGGGTGGTTGCATCTGCCTCTGAATGGATTGCTACAGTTGCAATCTTCAGCTCCTTGCATGCGCGGATAATCCTTAATGCAATCTCTCCCCTGTTTGCAATTAATACCTTTTTAAACATCAGTTGACCTCTATGAATTTATTCCTTCTGATCTTTATTATAAAAAGGTTCTTCTGAACCTCTCCATCCTGATCAAAGGAGGTGCGTCCTGTTACACCTTCAAAGTCTTTAATCTTATACAGCGCCTCATTAACATCCCTGCTATTTAAAACACCATCCTTAAATATTTTAATCAGAATCTTTGCTGTGTCATATCCCTGTGCAGAAAGAAATGTCGGCTCAGCCTCGTATTTGAAGCGGTATTTCTTTACAAACTCCTTTACAATCGGCCTTGGGCTGTCAATAAAAAATGAATCTACGAATATTGCTCCGTCAACATACCTTTCGCCAAGCTGTACAATGTCCTTTGAGTTCCAGCCGTTAGTCCCAAGAAGGGCAGCGCCCTTTATGTCATATAATGCAAGCTGCGGAGTAATCAGAACAACCTTATTGTAATCAGCAGGTATAAATACTGCATCAAATCCCGGCTTATAAACTGTAATCTCCTTGCCTTCTTCCTTCTGGCTCATAGTAGTTTCAAAGGCGCCGTACTTTTTTAAATCTGCATCCTTTATCCTCTCCATCTGCTCAGCAAAATCCACATCCTCCTGCTTGAATGTCTCAATATGTATTATCTCACCGTTCAGCTTCTCAACCTCTTTTATGAAAAAATCTTTTAGCTCTGTGCCGTATGCATCATCTGGATGGATAACAATAAACCTCTTTAGATTCAATTTATTTATTGCATATTCTGCAACTGCCTTTGCCTGAAGCTCATTTGTTAAGGCGTTTCTAAATAAATACTTACTCATCTTTGGAAGATTAACAGCATAGGCAGATGGTGTGATAACAGGCATCTCCAACGTATCAAGACCCTTTGCAGCAGCCTCCACCTCTTTATTTGATACAGGGCCGATAACAGCCAATACCCTGTCAATATTTACAAGCTCCTCAATTGCCTTTACTGCCTTTTCAGGCAAACCCTCTGAATCCTTTATTATTAACATTATGGGCTCTTCGCCCTTTTTCTCATTATGCTCAGAGATGGCAAGGTTGATGCCGTTTTGAATATCATTGCCGAATGTTGAGAGTCTGCCTGTTAAGGGAAGGATTGCGCCTATCTTAAGACGGCCGATTTTTGGTTTTTCCTTAATCTCCTTTAACAGCCTGTTTGCCTCTATCGCAAATTCATGTTTTGGAAAGGAGGCGATAAAATCCTTTGCAGATGCCTCTGCATTAACATAATCGCCTGTCTTCATATAATTCTTAATCAACTTTATCAGGGCAATATCAGATGGAAATGCCCCGGGATATGTCTTTGTTATCTCCCTTAAAAGGCTGCTGTCAAAATATTCCTCAATTATCCCTTTAATCCTGTTTCTGATTCTGCTCTTTTCTGACTCATCTGCTGTATCATTTAATGCAGATGTCAATGCCTTTACTGACGAGAGATACTCCTTTTTTATAATATAGATTTCTGACAGATATTTGCTGATTGAGGCCTTTCTGTCTGAAGGATGAGGGAGTTTCGCCTCTTCAGATAAAAGGAGCAGTGCATCATCTGTCTTTTTTAGCTCAAAACTGCATATACCAAGTTTATACCTTGCCTCATTAAAAAGGTCTGTCCGTGGAAGCATCTCTACTATCTTTTTATAATAGGCAGCGGCATTTTCATATTCCTTTTTAGAAAGATAGGTATCGCCTATTCTTAGATATGCGTCATCTATAAGCCTGCTGTTAGGATATTTCGCAACAAAGTTCTTGAAGGCAATTATGGCAAGCTCATTATCGCCTTTTGAATAATATTGCTCGCCTAAACCAAAGGCAGACCTTGCCCCTTCATCTTCTTGTTGCAGCTCAAATGCAATATCCTTTTTTGGCGCAGGCGCTGCGCAGGAGGACTGTATAATAAGGAAAACCACTGTTATAATAAAAAAAATCGTACTCTTAAAAACTGAAATCAAATTGATACCCCCTATTCCCCACCCGACCCCCCTTTTATTCCCCCCTTAGCAAGGGGGGATACAGAGGGGTTAAAGAGAGAGAATTATGACGAGAATTGCGTAAATATAGAATACTCTGCTGTTTTTGTCAAGAATGAATGGGTAAAAGCATATTTTAATTTACAATTTTCAATTTTCAATCTACAATTAATAATATGATTGCAACATTGGAGCACAATCTCCAGCTATTTCTGAACTACATATCTGTTGAAAAGGGTCTGTCAAAGAATACAGTAGAGTCCTATGAAAGGGATATTAAAAAATTTAATTCATATTTTAAGGACAAGGACTTAAGTGAGATAGCAAGAAATGAGATAATACAATTTCTGTCCTATCTCAACAGCAATGGGCTTTCACCCACCACTATTGCAAGGAATATTGTTAGCTTGCGGTCTTTTTATAAATTTTTAGTCTCAGAAAAGGAGATTGCCTTTGACCCAACAGAAAATCTTGAATCTCCAAAAAAATGGAACAGACTGCCAAAGACCCTTACCTATGATGAAATTGACAGACTGATAAACCACAATAAAGGAAATGACCCTTCAGGCGCAAGGGATGATGCAATGATAGAGCTTTTATATGCCTGCGGGCTTCGTGTTTCAGAGCTTGTTTCCCTGAATATGAATAACATAAACCTTGATACAGGCTTTTTAATAACAATTGGAAAGGGCAAAAAAGAAAGGATAGTGCCGATTGGAGAGATCGCCCTGAACAAAATCAGGAGATACCTGTTTTCAGGCAGAGCTGCATTGCTAAAAGATAAAAGGTCTGATTATCTCTTTGTTACATGGTCTGGAAAGCCAATGACAAGGCAGGGATTCTGGAAGCTGATAAAAAAATATGCCAAAGAGACAGGCATCAAAAAGGCCTTTTCACCTCATACCTTACGTCACTCCTTTGCTACACATCTTTTAGACCACGGCGCAGATTTAAGGGCTGTGCAGATGATGCTCGGACATTCTGATATATCAACTACACAGATTTATACGCATGTGTCACGGGAGAGGCTAAAAAAGGTTCACAATGAGTATCACCCAAGGAGGTAGATATGCTTATACCAAAGGTTGATGAGGAATTGTGCATTGGATGCGGCAACTGCGAAAGCCTATGCCCAAATGTTTTTAAGGTTGAAGAAGACCAGAAGTCCCATGTCATAGACCCAAAGGGATGCAGTGAATGCAACTGTCAGGAGGCAGCGGACTCCTGTCCCGTATCTGCAATTACACTTGATGAGGAACAAATGTAAAAGGCTATATTGCACTCTGCCTTTCTTCCTGCCCCACTGTCACTCCTCTGGAGGAAATAAAATTAAAAACGATTGTCAGAACAAGCAGGACAAAATAGATAACTGAAAAGCCTACCATGATGTGCCATTCGGGATAGATAAAGAAGTGTTCTTTCAAGCGAAGGATAAAATTTTCTTGTCCTGAGACGCCTCTGCTCAAGAGAAAGGAATAAATAGAAAAGTGCCTGATTGTAACAGCATTCATACCCGCAAATACAGCAGAGAGGGCAGTAATACCCCTGCTTTGAGATTTATAGATAAAATAAAATGGCAGGGGCTGAATAATGGCCATAAGAATAAGCCAGTACATGCCGTAAATATGATAGAAGCCGTTTATATATTGAAGGACATATAGCAAAATCATTGCTATGCTGATTATTACGCATATTAAGACATCTTTTACTGAGCAGTTTGATTTTCTTAACTGCGCAATCCTTATCTTGGAAGAAAGATAAGTAATCACCATGTTGACAATAAGGACAAAGAAAAAAACATTACTCAACAAATCCTTAAATTCAGAAAAATACAACCACCCTGCCGCTGTATGAACGATACCAAAGAATGTCATATCTGACAGGATTATTGTTTTTGAAGAGTCGGATTTTATAAGATTAAAATAGGCCACACATATAAAAAGTATAGGCAGAAGGATTATAAAAACATCTTTTAATGGAATGACACTTGTAATAGTCGGGTTTTTTGTGTAAAAAGAAAAAACCCCTGCAGTAAGTATAGGGGTAGTATAAAGCATCCAGAGTTCAGGCTTTAGTATGTTGATGTATCTCATAACAGAATAACCTTTTGTTAGTATTCTGCAAAGATGTTTCTCAATTCATTTAAAAGCCTCTTATTTTTATCCCTCTTTTTTACTGCAATTCTGAAGAATCTTTCGCTAAGAGCAAAATTGGAGCAGTCCCTGATAAGTATACCCTTCTTTGCAAGGATATTATACAACTTTTTAACATTAATTCCATCATTTTTTATCTTTACCAGAATAAAATTTGTTGAGGACGGAAACGGCAGAAGTCCATCAATCTTTGACAACTCTTTTAATAAAAACCCACTCTCTTTTTTTACATAACTGATGCCATCCTTGATATAAGCCTTATCAGAGAGGCTTATTATTCCTGCTGCCTGTGCAAGGCTGTTTACAGGCCATGGAGGCCTTCTTTCATTCAGCCTTTTAATTAACAAGCTATTTGCAGCAAGATAACCCAATCTCAATCCAGGCATTGCAAAGAACTTTGTGAAGGCACGCAGGACAATCAGGTTTTTTATCTTCACAGCATCAGAGATAAGTGATTCTTTTTCATTATAATCAATAAAGACCTCATCCAATACAATAACAACACCCCTTTTTTCAGCGCTATCTGCTATTTTAATAACACTCTTTTTCGGTAAAAGCTGGCCTGTTGGATTATTTGGATTACACAGGAAAAACATATCAACACTATTTAGCGCTTTATTCAAAGCCTTTTCATCCAGGCCAAAGCCACTATCTTCTTTTAATCTTAGATATTTAACCTTTGCACCAGAAGCAATGCTTGCTGCTTCATATTCAGAGAATGTAGGGACAGGTATTAAAACCTTTTTGGATATTAACATCCTCGGTATATAATGGATAAGCTCTGTAGCGCCATTGCCTACAATAATATTTTCGGGGTTTATAGAATGGTATTTGCCTATGGCCTCTCTAAGTTTAGCAGAATCTGAATCAGGGTATTTGACAACATCCTTCAGATTATCTTTTAATGCCCTAAAAACCTTATTTGAGATGCCAAGGGGATTAATATTGGAGCTGAAATCAAGTATTTCCTCCTCCCTCAGGCAGTACTTCCTTGCAGCCTCATAGATATTTCCTCCGTGATTATTGTTCAATCCCATACCTCAAAAGAATAACTACTAATAGCGCCAGCAGCGATGCAACATACATAATCCTCACACTATTTTTTATATCCTCTTTTATCAATTGCCTTTTTGGCTCGCCGATTGTCGGCTTAATCTTTAATTCACCGAAATAATGGCTCGGCCCTCCAAGCTGAACACCCAATGCGCCTGCCATTGCTGCCTCTGGAAAACCGCTGTTAGGACTGGTGTGATTTCTGCCATCGCGTAACATAGTCTTTAGTGAATGGTTAAGAGTGAATAGTGAGCGGAAAGTAATTGCAGATGAAATAACAATTAATATCCCTGTTATCCTTGCAGGAATATAATTTGCCAAATCATCAAGCCTTGCAGATGCCCAGCCAAAGTCCTTATATCTTTCATTTTTATAGCCGAGCATTGAATCCAATGTATTTACTGCCTTGTAAGCCAGTGCCAAAGCAGGCCCGCCAATGGCAAGATAAAACAATGGCGCAATAATACCGTCAGAGGTATTTTCCGCAACAGACTCTACTGCAGCCCTTACCACACCATTTTCATCTAAATCTTCCGTATCCCTTCCAACAATCCTTGAGACCCTCTTTCTTGCATCAATTAGATTATCTTCTTTCAGGGCGCTAAAAACTCCCTTTGCCTCTTTTGCAAGGTCATTCGCAGAGATTGTTGTATAGGCTATGAGGATGGAAAGCATCTCTCCAAAAATATTATTAACTGAATAGGCTGCATTTATGAAAAAATAGGCTATGAAATATGTTGTTGAAATAACAGTAAGCGCAACAATTATGCCTGCAGCCCTCTTCTGTATCGGGTTTGCAGCGGTTCCTAAAAATATCCTTTCCAAAAAGGCTATCCCCTTTCCAATATATTTTATTGGATGCGGAAACCATGCTGGGTCTCCAATGGCAATGTCAAGAAGATACGCGGTTATATATCCCACCAAGCTCATATATCAGCCCTATATCAACACTATCCCTGATTATTGCTCCAAGCCTGTTAAAGGCATCCTCCTTTAATTCATTAAAGCTGTTATTCTGCTTAGATATAGCAAAACCCTTTTTTACCCTTACAGCATTTAAAAATGCCTGTCTGAATTCATCGCTGTCAAACAGGCCGTGGATATATGCGCCCCATATCTTGCTGTCCTTTGACACAGCCCCGTCATTCTGATTTATATCCTCTGAACCTCTCTTTACTATCTTAAATGCGGGGTTTATATCCTGCACACACCTTGTTCTTCCCATGTGTATCTCGTATCCGTGAACCTTTGCGCTGTTTATAAGACTTAAAGCCTCTACCTGCTCAGTTATCTTTTCCTTTTCAAGAACAGTTTCAACAGGCAGAAGTCCGAGGCCTTTTATTTCTCCTTTGTCGGTTTCTACCTTATAGGGGTCGCTTATTTTTAATCCCAGCATTTGATAGCCGCCGCAGATGCCGATAACCATCCCGCCTCTTTTTGCATATCCTATTATTGCCTCTGCAATCCCTCTATCCCACAGCCATTGAAGGTCTTCTATAGTATTTTTGCTGCCGGGAATTATAACAGCATCAGAATTACTTAATTCATGAGGTTCACAGATATATCTTATACTCACATCAGGTTCATGCTTAAATGCATCAAGGTCTGTAAAATTGGATATCCTCGGCAATTTAATTACTGTTATATTTATTTGTCTGTCCTTGCCCCTTGACCCCTGACCCTTTTCCTCCAATACCACCCCATCCTCATCTGGCAGAATTATATCTTTAATATATGGAACAACGGCAAGAATAGGCTTATTAGTCCTCTCCTCTAAATATTTTAAACCTGACTTTAAAAGATCCTTGTCTCCCCTGAACTTGTTTATTAAAAAACCCTTTACCCTTTCCTTTTCTGAATCTGACAAAAGTTCCATTGTCCCGATAAGAGAGGCAAATACACCGCCCCTGTCAATATCACCGATAAGAAATACCGGGCAGTCAATCAATTCTGCAAGGCCCATGTTTGCAATATCATTTTCTCTTAGATTTATCTCTGCAGGACTGCCAGCGCCTTCAATTACAATCACATCATACTCCTCTGACAATCTCTTATAACTCTCAAGAACAAATCTTACTGCCTCTTTCTTAAAGACGTGATATTCTGATGCGGACATATTATCATAGACCCTGCCATGGATAATAACCTGAGAGCCTTTATCAGATGTAGGCTTTAAAAGTATCGGGTTCATATCAACTGTTGGCTCTATGCCTGCTGCCTCTGCCTGTGTTGCCTGCGCCCTTCCAATCTCTCCGCCGCTCTTTGTAACAAAGGAATTGAGCGCCATGTTCTGCGATTTAAAAGGAGCAACCCTAAAACCATCCTCTTTTAATATGCGGCAGAAACCTGCAACAAGAAGGCTCTTTCCAACAGAAGAACCTGTGCCCTGAAACATTATTGATTTAGCCAATTCAAGACCCCTTCTCCAAATAAAATCTCATAATCCACCTCTTATCCCCTAACCTCTAATCCTTGACCCCTTGAACCCTCGACCCCCTAATTTATACCCTCTCGGCGTAACTATCCAGTTATCATAAACACAACTGCTGCTGTTGCCGATAATGGCTATTGTCTGCATATCAATAAAATCATAGTAATCAGGAAGATTAGAGAGTGTTGTTATCTTAATCTCCTCATGCTCTCTTGACGCGCCTTTTACAATGCCAACAGCCGTTGAGCCATCCCTGTATTTTAATAGAATACTTCTTACATCTTCTATTTGTTTAACCCTCTTTTTGCTCTTTGGATTGTATAAGATGATTACAAAATCCGCCTCTGCAGCAGCCTCAACCCTTTTTAAAATAACATCATAAGGTGTAAGAAGGTCGCTTAAAGAAACAGACGCAAAGTCGTGCATTAAAGGTGCGCCAAGAAGCGATGCAGCAGAACAAAAAGCAGGAACACCTGGGATAATAGTTACAACAGGGTCATGGGGCAAGGGGCAAGGGGCAAGTTTATTTTTTTCTTGACCCTGCTCCTTTTGACCCATGACCCTTGACCCTGTTCTTTTTGACCCTTGACCCTTTAACAACTCCAGCACCAGCCCTGCCATGCCGTATATGCCTGCATCGCCGCTGCTTACAACAGCAACCCTCTTGCCTTGCATAGCAATATCAATTGCCTTCTGGCACCTCTCTACCTCGTGCATCATGCCTGTTTCAAAAACCTCTTTATTTTTTATCAGGCCCTTTATAAGGTCAATATAAGTAGTATAGCCGACAATTACATCAGATTTTTTGATTGCATCCTTAGCCCTCTGTGTTAAATCCTTTAAACTGCCCGGGCCAATGCCTATGATGTAAATGGCGCCTCTGCCACTGCTATTGTTACATTTCCTATTTTTTGTTTTTTTACTAACAGGCTTCTTGCCCCTGAGCTTAGCATCGCTGCTGGTTCGCATACACCCTTTGCCCCCACATTTTTTAATGTATTTTCAGATTCACCTGACGGCGGTTCAATCGTGTTCAATTCATCTTTTGTATAATAGGCAACATCAAACCTATGCTTTTTTATAAAATTATTAAGCCCCTTCTCATCCTTCTTAACATCTATTGTTGCAATATTCCTTACACTTAATGGAGAGAGGTTATTCTCCTTAAGCGCCTTGAAATAGACCTTCTCAATCTCTGATGCCTTTGTATTGCGGTTGCAGCCAATGCCAACAACAAGATTCTTTGGCCTTAGAAAGAGTATGTTGCCTGCCTTTTTAAAAAGCGCATTATCCCTGTTTGTTAAAAAGACATATGCAGAGGCATTCACATTTACAGCATAGGTAATGGAGCTGTAATAACGGACATAATCTTCATCTTCACCAGAAAAATATTTTTTTAACAAACCGTATCTGTCAACAATCCCGATCCTTTCATTATTTACTATAGCTGCATTTATTATCTTAATTGCCTTATAATTTTCAACAGCAAGATTCAGTTCCTTTGAAATCATGTCAATGCTCGGCTTGCTGTTTACATCTGTTGCAGTGGTAATTACAGGAATAGCGCCAACTGCCAATGCGCACCTTCTTGACAGCTCATTTGCGCCGCCAAGATGCCCTGATAAAAGGCTGATTGCATAATCACCCTTTTCGTCCATCACAACAACAGCAGGATCAACACGCTTGTCCTTTATAAGAGCTGCAATCATTCTTACGACAATCCCTGCTGCCATAATAAATACGAAACCGCTGTAATTCGGAAATATATTTGCAACAAGGGCCTTTAAATTGCCGTCAAAGATATTTGCATCCCCTTTTATCTCATCTTTGAATCTTTCAGGGGTAAAAAGGTCTGCCTCAGCCTTTATTTTTGCTGCGAGCCTGCTTCCTAATTGACAGCCTCCTTTTGTTATAGCAATTATAGCGATTTTCACTTCTCTATAACTGCCTTTCTATAGCCGTGTTCAAATCCCTTATCATATAACTTAGACCTTTTAGCAATCTTTAATATATCCGCATCTAATACCTTTCCAACTATTATCAATGCGGTCTTATTAATCTTCTCATCCTTCACCTTATCTGCAATATTGTTTAAAAGTCCTTTTATTATCCTTTCTTCCTTCCATGATGCCTTGTACACAACTGCAGCAGCCGTATCAGGAGAATACCCTTTTTGAAGTTCATCAACAACCTCTTTAATCTTCTGGACACTGAGAAATATAACCATTGTTGCATTATGAGAGGCAAGCGAAGATAGTTTCTCTGCCTCAGGCACATCTGTCCTTCCAGCAATGCGCGTATAGATTACGGTTTGTGTAATCTCAGGAAGTGTAAATTCTATATTCAAAGCAGCAGCAGCAGCAGAGGCAGAGGAGACACCTGGGATAATTTCAAAACCAATACCTTCTCTTTTTAATTCAGCCATCTGCTCAGCAATAGCGCTGTAAAGGCTTGTGTCGCCTGTATGAAGCCGTACAATAATCTTCCCATTCTTTGAGCCGTCTTTCATTATTTTAATAATCTCATCAAGACTCATAGAGGCGCTGTCAAAGACATTGGCTGCCTTCTTTGCATATTTCAAAATCTCAGGATTCACAAGGGAGCCTGCATAAATCACAATATCCGCCTTTTCAAGCATCTTTTTGCCCTTCACAGTTATTAGCTCAGTATCCCCTGGCCCAGCGCCGATAAAATATATTTTCATTCTTGTTTCCTCACAATTATCATAGAAAGATAATCCAGTTCCTTGCCTTTGAGTGTTTCTATATCCCTGACAATCCTTTGCTCTGATGTCCCGCATCTGCTGATAAACACAGCCTTGTCTTTTAATCCCATCTCTTCTAAAACAGCAAGCA
>JAHFEP010000054.1 GCA_023248415.1 Nitrospirota bacterium | reverse complement strand
ATTTTAATAAGCTTGCATGGAGATTTATTTTTGAAAGGCTGCACAATAAGAATTTGGAGAAGATATTGATGGCAATGAAGGAGTATTTTTCATAAGGAGGAATTTTATGGACTGGCACAATGAAACACAGCAGAAGTTTAAGGCGATGCTGAGTATTATTCCTTTCTTTCACAGAAAGATGGCAGAAAAACTTGTTAGCAGAAAGGCAGAGAAACTTGCAAGTGAGAGGGGGGCATCGCAGATTGAGGAGGCAGATGTTGTAAAGGGATTTTTATCAGAAACGCCTGCTGTTTTCAAGGCAGACATGCTCTCTGCATTGGAGAAGGCAGGGTTTGATTGGAAGAGGTACGAATAAAAAAGGGTCATATGTTTAGACCAAAGATTGCACATATTGATTTAACAAAGAGGACTGTCAGCTATGGCTACATCCCTTCTGAGATTGTTACCATGTTCATTGGAGCGAGGGGTGTAAACAGCTATCTCCTTTATACGAATACGGATAAATGGACTAATCCGCTTGGCCCAGATAACCCGTTGATTATTGGCAATGGCCTGTTAACAGGTTTACAAGGTCCGACAACGAGCCGCGCAACTATTTCTGCAAAGTCGCCTGAATCAGGCCTGCTTGGCGATGCAAATATTGGCGGCCATTTTGGCGCTGGGATGAAAAGGACAGGCATTGATTATCTGATGGTAAAGGGGATGGCTGATACCCCTGTTTATCTTGAGGTTACTGATAATAAGATAGTGGTAAAGGATGCAGAGCATCTTTGGGGCAAAGACAGCCATGAGACAAGGGATGCCTTAGAAAAGGAATATGGCAAGGATGCGCAGATGCTCTGCATAGGCATTGCAGGAGAGAACATTGTCCGCTTTGCCTGTGTTATGCACGGCAAAAAGGGCGCTGCTGCCCGGACTGGCATGGGCGCTGTTATGGGTTCAAAAAAGCTGAAGGCAGTGGTTGTAAAAGGAACGCTGAAGATTGAAACCCATGACCATGCAGGTTTTAAGGAGTTTACAAAAAATATAAATGAAAAAATGAAGAAGGAGTTTCTCATAGAGGCATTGAGCAAATACGGCACAAGCCATCTCTATGATGTGATAAACAATAATATTGAGATGGGAAGGACATACAACGGCCTTTCAAGCAGGTTTTCGGACAATATAGATATATCTCCGGAGACATTAAAAACAAAATATTACAATGGCAAGCATGCATGTTTTTCCTGCACAGTTGCATGCAGGCACAAGTATCTGATAAAGGACGGCCCGAATAAGGGATTATCAGGTGAAGGGCCTGAATACAGTGTAATTGGAAATCTTGGGCCATTGTGTGGAATCAGGGAGATGGAGTCTGTCTTATTGATAAATGACCTTTTGAACAGATACGGCCTTGATGCGTGTTCAGCAGGTAATATGATTGCATGGTCAATAGAGCTTTATAAAAACGGCATAATTACAAAGTCTGACACTGGCGGAATAGAGCTTAACTGGGGCAAGGCAGATATTGTTATGGAGATAATCAGGCAGATTGCAGAGAGAAAAGGCTTTGGCAATATACTTGCTGATGGCGCCAAAGAATGTGTAAAGAGGTTTGGCAAGGAATCTGCAGGATATATTTCATGGATTAAAAATATGCCGCAGTCGTGTCCGGTTGATTTGAGATTTCTTACTGCCTATGCAATTGGCATGGCAGTTTCAACGAGGGGTGCAGACCATTTAAGGAGCAGATGTCCTTGGGAGGCATTTGAATTAAAGGCAGAGCAGCTTGAAGAAATCTACGGCGGCCCTGTTGACCCGAATCCGCATGGCTACAAGGGGAAGGGAAGGGTTGTCTGGTGGTGGGAGGCATATCTTGGGCTGTTTGATGCAATGGGCATGTGCAAGCTGATATTATTCCACTGCCTGCCTGGTATATGGAATTTTGATGTCTATTCTGAATTGATAAGGCTCGGCACAGGGATAGAGCTTACTGCTGATGAGGTCTTTGATGCTGGCGAACGGATAACAACAATAGAGAGGATGTTCCTTGTAAGAGAGGGTATAACAAGAAAGGACGACACACTTCCTGAGAGGTATTTTAATCCTTTAATAATGAATGATGGGCTTGATGAGTATACAAAAAATCTGAAGATTGATAGAGATAAATTTAACGAGGCGCTTGATGAGTATTATGCTCTGCACGGATGGGACAGAAACGGGATTCCAAAGGAAGAGACGTTGGAGAGGCTGGGATTAAACTCGTTGACAGGTGTAAAGGTATGAAGATTGCCATAATGGGCGCTGGAGCTATCGGCTCTGTTTTAGGAGGCTATCTTGCTGAGGCAGGAGAGGATGTTCTATTAATAGGCAGAAAAAATAATGTGGATGCCATTAATAAAAACGGACTTCAGATAGATGGTGTAAGGGGAAAAAAGAATATAAAGATAAAGGCTGATACAAGATTATCTGAAAAGCCTGATATCATTTTTCTTGCTGTAAAGACGCAGGATATCACAGAGGCATGTAAGACAATAGCGCCAGCGGCCGAGAACTCTATTATTGTAACAATGCAGAATGGCGTTAAGGCAGATGTGCTTGCAGCAGAAAATCTTAACAGAAGGGATATTGTAAGCTCTGTTGTAATGTTCGGCGCAACCTATATTGAGCATGGAAAATTTATACACAATTTTGAAGGTGATTTTATTATTGGCAATGCCTTTAGTCAAAATGACGAGGCAGTGAATGCAGCAGCATCCGTGCTTGCTAAATTCAGCAAGACGCATATATCAGATAACATCCACGGCGTTCACTGGACAAAACTTTTGTTAAATCTTAATAACTGCATACCTGCAATTACAGGCAGGACAATGCAGGAGGCATTTGCAGATATGGAGCATGCAAGGTTTGGGTTTAATCTTATTAAGGAAGGATTGGCTGTGATTGACAGGGCAGGGATAAGGTTTTCTGATTTGCCTGATTTGCCATTGGAAAAACTGCGAGGGCTTCTCTCTGCGCCAATTAATGAGGGCGCAGTAATATTCAGCCATATAATGCAGGGTTTGTCAAAAGAGCCTTTGTACGGCTCTATTTTACAGAGCATAAAACGGGGCAAGGCAACAGAGATTGATTATTTGAACGGCGAGATTGTTGAACTGGGAAAGAGGATTAATATTCCTACGCCTTATAATAGTAAGGCAGTGGAGATGGTGCATGAGGTTGAAAAGGAGGAGTTATGACAGAGCCGAGGATGAGGTTTCCAAAGTTTATATGCGAGGTGGATAAAGTAACAGAATGTTATCACTGCTACAAGCCTGGCGACAGGTTTGAGTTCAAAGACTTTACTCATCCGCCCGAACACTTTTGCGGCGGCGCATACCACCAATTGTTTCCAGTAATGTATGCATGGACATTCGGCGCGCAGTTTCCATTTATGGACAAAGAGGGATGGGTGAGGACAACCTGCCCTGACGGCGGCAAGCTGGTGTTTAAGACAAAGGCAGTGTGGGAATAATAGGAATAGTTGATGTAAGTGAAATAGTCATTGCGAGGAGCGAAGCGACGAAGCAATCTCAGGAGATTGCCACGCTCCTTTCAGTCGCTCGCAATGACAATTTTAATGAAAGTTGGAGGTAGTTTAAATGGCAAATCCGAAAAAGATGAGGGTAGAGGTTGTTGAGAGGACAGGGCCCTGCTTTTATGAATATAAGGCAGGCGACAAGTGGGATGTAACAGGATTAAAGACACCAGAAGGAGGCTTTTGCGGCGCTGCATACCATACGCTTTTTCCTGTGCTCTTTGCGCTTAATTTTGGCGCAAAGTATCCATTTATGAAGGATATGGATTCACTGGATACTGTGGTTTGTCCAGACGGTGGCTACATCAGGTTTAAGGCAAAAAGGATGGAGTAACAGAAAATGAAAAATGAAAATATCAAAATGCAAAGTGCAAAATTAAAGATGTTTTTCTTTATTTTGCATTTTTCAATTTGCATTTTAAATTTTGCAGTGAGCGATAGCGTATGAGAAGGGTTGTAATTACTGGCATAGGTGTTATTTCACCGAATGGAATTGGAAAAGATAATTTCTGGGATGCTGTTGTAAATGGCAAGTCAGCAGTTGAAAAGATTACTGCCTTTGATGTATCGCAGTTTAATTCCCATGTTGCATCAGAGGTGAAGGGTTTTAATCCAAGGAGATTCAATCTGCGTGAAGACCAGATAAGGCGCATGGACAGGTATGTGCAGTTTTCAGTTGCAGGCGCAAGGATGGCAGTTGAAGACTCTGGCATTGATTTTTCCATTGAAAACAGGGAGCGTATCGGCGTCTGTATTGCAAATGCAATCTGCGGGACAAAGTATATGGAGGAGGAGTTTATAGTTGTTACACAATGGGGAAAGGAGCCTATTAATCCTGAATATGTGAGCCCCTATCTGTATGACGCCTCTGTATTCAATATGCCTTCAAATGAGATTGCTGCTGAGTATAATCTTATGGGAGGATGCTATGCGCTTTCAACAGGATGCACAGCAGGCACAGACTCCATTATCCATGCATATAAAAGCATAGCACGGGGTGAGACAGATGTAATGATTGCAGGCGCTTCAGAGGCGCCGATTACACCGATTGCGCTTGCTGCATTTGATGTTATAAATGCCCTTGCAAAGAGGAATCATGACCCTTCTGGCGCATCAAGGCCATTTGAAAAAGAGAGAAACGGCTTTGTTCTTGGTGAAGGATGCGGTGTGCTGATACTTGAAGATATTGAACATGCAAAAAGGCGCGGCGCAAGGATTTACACAGAGATTGCTGGCACAGGCTCAACATCCAATGCATATCACATGACAGACCTGCCTTCAGACGGCATTGCGCAGGCAAGGTGCATTGATATTGCATTGAATAATGCACAGATTAATACAGATGAGGTTAGCTATATAAATGCCCATGGAAGCTCAACAGAGCAGAATGATTTGTTTGAGACAAATTCATTTAAGAGGGTTTTTAAAGAGAGGGCATATAAGATACCAATAAGCTCTATCAAGTCCATGATAGGCCATCCTTTGTCAGCAGCAAACAGCATAGAACTTGCCGGGTGCTGTTTGATTATGGAGAACAATTGCATGCCGCCAACCATTAATTATGAAGAGCCTGACCCTGCGTGTGATTTGGATTATATACCGAATAAGTATCGTGAAGGAAAGGTGGATGCAATTGTAAAAACAAGCAGCGGATTTTCAGGGATACACTCTGCTGTGGTGTTGAAGAGGGTTAAGTAAAAGATGAATAGGCGTGTTGTCATAACAGGAATAGGGATAATCAGCCCTGCAGGCATTGGAAAGGATGAACACTGGAGGAATATTTCCTCTGGAGACTCCTTTGTCTCTGAGATTAAAAAGTTTGATGCCAGTAAATATCCATCAAGGATAGCAGGCCAGATAAATGGCGATTTAGAGAAGCTCAATACATTTCCCAAAAGGCTATTAAAAAAGATAGACCGATTTTCGCATCTTGCCTTGCTGGCATCTGAGTTTGCAATCGCAGATGCAAAATTGAATCTTGAGGCAGAGGACAAGGAGAGAATCGGTGTTTTTATCGGCAATGCCATCGGCGGCTGGGAATTTGCAGAGGTGGAGCTGAGGGATTTATATATCGGCGGTTTAAAAGATGTTAGTCCATATCAGGCGACTGCATGGTTTCCTGCTGCGCCGCAGGGGCAGGTGAGCATATACTATGGTCTGCTCGGCTACAGCCAGACCATTATTGCAGACAGCGCAAGCGGCCTTGTTTCAATAGGCTCTGCATACAGGACAATTCAGGAGGGAGAGGCTGATATTATTTTAGCAGGAGGAAGCGAGGCTCCGCTAAGCCCTTATGGGCTTCTCTGCTGCAATACATCAGGTGTCCTTACAACAAAGAATGATGTGCCGCAGAAGGCATACAGGCCATTTGATAAGAACAGGGATGGTTTTGCTATTGGGGAGGGTGCAGGGATTGTGATATTAGAGTCCTTTGAGCACGCAGAAAAAAGAGGCGCAAAGATATATGGAGAGGTAGCAGGTTTTAGCATGACCAATGACGGAATTCATCCAACAAAGCAGGATATTGAAGGCAGGCAGCTTGCGAGGGCAATGCAGATAGCTATAAATGGGGGTGAAATTACTGTGGATGATATTGATTATATCTGCGCAAATGGTTCAGCAACAAAGGATGGAGATATTGCAGAGACAAAGGCAATAAAGGCTGTGTTTGGGAAAAAGGCATATCAGATGCCAATAAGCGCGCCAAAGTCTGCAATCGGGAATCTACTCGGCGCTGCTGGCGCAGTTGATTTAATAACAACTACACTTGCAATGGAGAACAGCCTTGTGCCGCCGACTGTAAATTTGGAGGATAGAGATAATGCCTGCGACCTTGATTATATTGCATTGAAAGGAAAAGAGCACAAAATAAAAACTGCATTGATTAATTCGCAGGGCAGGGGCGGGATTAATGCAGTAATGGTGATTAGAAAATTGTGAAACGGAGAAGGGGAGAGTGGGAGAGTGGGTGAAAGGGTGAAAAGATTTAAGATATTGAAAGGAGTTCTTTAAAAGATGTCTATTGAGAAATTAGTAATGGATTTATTAATAAATGATATTGGCATGGATGATGTAGAGGTAAGCCTCAATTCCAGATTAAAAGAGGACTTGGGTGCGGACTCTACAGAGCTTGTGGAGATAATTGCTGCATTGGAGAAAAGATTTAAGATAAAGATACCAGAAGGGGTAATCGGGTTGAAAAGCAACGTTAAGGATATAGTTGATTTTTTAAACAATGTGAAGGTGAGTTGAAGTTTTATGAAAAGGGAAAATAATCCAAGACCCTGCATCATTGACCTCAGTCTTCCAATTGAGGAGGATATAGACAACACCTTTCCAACATATATTAAAAGGCTGAATCACTCTGACGGCGCTGATTATCTTGGCTGGGTAGTAGCAAAGTCAAAGGGCAAGCCTTTTTTTGAAAGGGCAAAGAATATTGTTAAGTACTATCTTGGCACAAGAAGGATAACAAGAATGGATTTGCCTGATAATATGTTTATCTCGCATGAAACGGTTACCGCCTCTGTTCACATGGGCACGCATATTGATGCGCCTTATCACTTCGGGCCTGTATGTGAAGGGAAAGAGGCGAGGGACATAGAGGATATTCCGCTTGAATGGTGTTACAGCGACGGTGTCGTGCTTGCTCTGTCTCGCAAGAAAGCCGGGGACGCAATAGCAGTTAGAGATATTGAATCCGCGCTCAAAAAAATCAGATATAAGATTAAGCCGATGGATATTGTATTAATCAAAACAGGCGCTGACAAATATAACGGCACAAAAAGATATCTGACAGATTTTCCGGGTGTAAGTCCTGAGGCAGCAGAGTGGCTTGTCAACAAAGGTGTTAAAATAATTGGTGTTGATTTTCTTGGCTTTGACAGGCCGTATCCATATATGATTGGTGATTATTTCAGGACAAAGGATAACAGCTATCTCTGGCCAGCACATTTGCTTGGAAGGAAGAAAGAATACTGCCATATAGAAAGGCTTGCAAACTTAGACAAGATTCCAAAGCCTTATGGCTTTAAGGTTGCCTGCTTTCCTGTAAAGATTAAAAAAGTGGGGGCGAGCTGGGCAAGAGTTGTAGCAATAATATAAGGAGGGTGTATTATGCCGCATACAAAAAATTCTATTATTATCAATGCAGATATTGATAGGGTCTTTGATATTACCAATGATATTGAAAGGTGGCCTGAGCTTTTTAATGAATATACTGATGCAAAGATATTAAAGAAGGAAGATAACAAGATTACCTTTCAACTGACAAATAATGAAGGCAAGAGTTGGCGCTCAAGCAGGATAGTGGACAAAATAAATTATGTCTGCACTGCTGAAAGAGAAGAGCCGAAATTTCCATTTAAGTATATGCACCTGAAATGGACATACAAAAAGATTGACGGAGACGTTGATATGACATGGGAGCAGGACTTTGAGATGGATGAAAAGGCAAAGTATAACAATGAGCAGGCAGCAGAGCTGATTAATAAACATTCGCAAGAGAATATGAAAAGGATAAAAGAAATAATAGAGGCAGGCAGGTAAGGGAAAAGGTGTTCAATAATGTCATTCCTGCCCCGTATCGGAGTACGGGGTAAACTCCAGCAGGAATCCATTGGCTGTTTCTCATTGTAGGGGCGATCCTTGTGATCGCCCTCAATGGGGCGAATACAAGATTCGCCCCTACTGGATTCCGTGTCAAGCATGGAATGACAAACTGGAAAAGGGAGAAGAACTATGAAGATACTCGGTTTTTGCGGCACGCAAAAAAGAGGGAATACAAAGTCTGCAAGCGAATGGTTTTTAAAAAAGGCGCTTGAGGCAGCAGGCGAGATGGGCGCAGAGACAGAGGTTGTAAGACTGATTAATTACAGGATTGAGCCTTGCACTGCATGCAATAAATGCCTCTGCGGCATGAAGTGCCCGCTTTTAGAAAACCCAAAGGATGGCGCTAAAGAGATATTTGACAAGATGTGCGGGGCAGACGGTTTTATTTTCTCATCGCCTGTTTATGCATATCAGCAGCCAGCGATTGTTATGAACTTCCTCCACCGCACAAGGCCTCTGCATGAGCAGGAGAGGTCAGAGATATGGGGCACAACAGTTACTGCCTATCATACAAATCCATTCAGGGGAAAGCCTGTGGGCAATCTCTCTGTTGGCGCTGCACTCGGCATGGAGGGCGCGCTCTATTACCTCTTTCATTATCTAAAGGCAATGGGCGCTACATCTGTTGCATGTGCTGGCATAGCGCTTTTAGATGCTGAGATGAAGAATATTTGCATGGTCAATGGCAAATTTGCAATTGACCATCCTGGCTTTAAGAGCCTCCTTGACAGGCCAATGCCGGGCTATGAAGAAAATCAGGCTGCAATAGAGATGGCAAGGGCAGTTGGCAAGGCGGTTGTAAACGCAGCGAAATCAGAGGTCTTCCAGACAATAAGTGAGGTATTAAAGTACTGAGGGCTTCAACGCGTTAGAAGGCTTGTTACGCCTTATTTTATTGACAATCACATAAAAATGTGATACACATATTTATGTGAACTAATCTGAAAGCGGGGTGTAAAATGACGAAACAGAACATAACATTATCGTTACCAAGGCCTTTATTAAAAAAGGCTAAGATAATTGCTGCAAAAAGGGAAAAATCGCTGAGTGAGTTGGTAAAAGAATCCCTTGAGGAGAAGGTGAGGGAGGATACTGGTTATGAAAGGGCAAAAGAGAGGCATATGAAACTTCTTAAGAAAGGATTTGATCTCGGAACAAAAGGGCATTTTACAATTTCAAGGGAAGATCTCCATGAAAGGCGATAAGGTATTTCTTGATACAAATATTCTGATATATGCTCATGATGTCTCATCAGGGAAGAAACATGAGGTCGCCAGAAAAATCGTTCTTGAATTATGGGAATCAGGACTTGGTGTTCTTAGTACTCAGGTGCTGCAGGAATTCTTTTACGGGGTAACAAAGAAAATATCACAACCATTAGATATGCAGGTAGCTAAAGAGGTTGTTAGTCATCTGCTGAAATGGGATATTGTAGTAAATGATGGAGAATCTATATTAAAGGCGATTGAAATACACAATAGATATCTTTATTCCTTCTGGGATTCCATGATTATATATGCTGCTATAAGCGGTGGCGCTGCCATACTTTTATCAGAAGATTTACATGACAGGCAGACTATTCTGGGTGTTACTATTGAAAATCCACTTAGCACTTAAAAATTATCTTTAATGTCTATTCTTGTGAGCTAAAATACTTTTCGGATTAATTCACCACCTTTTTTGACTACCTTCAAAAACATGTTAACCACTTCAGGGTCAAACTGTGTTCCTGCACATTTCTTTAACTCTGCGATGATTGCATCCATTGGCTTTCCTTTTCTGTAAGGCCTTTCAGCGCTCATTGCATCCACTGTGTCTGCAACAGTCAGTATCCTTGCAAATAATGGTATTGCGTCGCCCTTAAGGCCGTCAGGATAACCTGTTCCGTCATAAAATTCATGGTGGTGTTTTATACCAGGAATAATGTTCTTAAATTGATTTATTGGTTCTAATATCTCTGCACCCTTTGTTGGGTGCTGCCTCATTAGGTTTAATTCTTCATCTGTGAGTTTTCCTGGTTTATCAAGGATAGCCTCGTAGGTTCCGATTTTGCCAATATCGTGGAGGAGTCCTGCCAGTTCAAGTTCTTTTAATTCCTTTTCTGAAAACCCCATTTCTTTTCCTATATAAAGGGTATATTTTGTAACCCTTTCAGAATGACCTGCTGTCCATGGAGACTTTGCATCAATGGCAGAAGAGAGCGACTTAACAGTTCCCAAAAAAAGCTCCTTCAGTTTTTCCTCTGCCCTCTTTTTTTCCGATATATCCTCCATGAGATGGACATAATAATCCCATTTTTTTTCTCCATCCCCTACAGGGTAAAATCTCACATTAAAGATTTTGTCTAATGAAGGGATGGAAAGTTCTTCCTCCGCCTTTTTATGCAATTTTAGTGTCTCAAGGCACATTTTGTGCGGCCCATCCATCTTTGGGAAGATCTCAAAATAATGCCTGCCTATAATATCGTTAAAGCTCATGCCTGCTGCATCTGCATATGCCCTGTTTGCCCTCACAATCCTGAATTGCTCATCATGGATGAAAAGTGGGTCTGAAATGGCATCAACGGTGGCCTCCCATTCCTCCTTGCTCCTCCTTATCGCTACATCAACCTGTTTGTGTTCAGTGATGTTACGAACAATTATCAGAGCCTCTTCTTCAGCACCAGTTACAATACGAGCCTCATAATCCCGAATTCCACCAGGCATAGGAAGCTGATACTCAAAGGTTTGCATAAGGCCTGTCCGCAGCGCTTGCTGCATAAAATGCATAGCCTGTTGTCCCACCTCATAAGGCAGAACTTCAGAGAGCTTTTTACCCAGAAACGTTGACGGGGAAAGATACAAGTCACCCTCTTGCGCCTTAAAATCCAGAAAAATACCATCTTTACTAATTCTAAACATCATGTCAGGTATCGCATATAGAAATGCCCTGTTTCGCGCTTCAGATTTTTGCAATGTCTCTGTTGTCTCTGTAAGCTCCTTTGTCTTCTCTGTAACGGTGTTTTCTAAATTGATATAGAAACTATCAAGCCTGATGGCCATTTCATTCATTGCATTTCCAAGGCCTTCTATTTCGTCCCCTGTCTTAACAGCGACCCTTTCCTTGAAGTAACCCTTTGCAATGGCGTCAGCCATTTCGTGTATGATTACTATTGGTTTAGCAAATCTATTGGAATAGAAAAATGAAAAATATACACAGAGGACACACAGTATAAAAGAGCCTGTAATCATAGTTATCCATGACCTCTTCCATGCCCTGTCAGAGGTCTCTACAGCTTCTTTGTATTCTTCCATGTCTATCTCCTGCCACCTCTTAAGACCTTCTATAGCATGGGATCCCCACCTATAATCAATATCTTCCATAAGCCTTGAAGCAGCGCTATTACCAACAGGGTCAGGGATTGCAAATATCTTAAAGGATATTTCCCTTATATTCTGCCATGCGGTTTTAACATCTTTTAGTATCTTTTCTTCCTTCTCTACCTCTTCTACTTTTGATTGGAGTTCCTCAACCCTTCTCAATGAACTTTCTGTTTCCTTTAACAAGGTTTCCACATCCATTGTTAACCTCTTATATTTTCCAACATATGTCTTTTTTCCTGTGATGATATAATTTTTTCCTATCATCAATGCCCTGTCTATGGCGAGTTGAAGGCGATGAACCATGAGCATCTCCTCAGATATTATCTCAACTCTATGGATGGCTCTGTAGATGACCTTCTGGTTGTAATGGCTAATAACTATGAGAATCAAAAGGGGCAGGAGCAACACTAAGAATGCAGTGAACAGTTTTGTGCGGATTTTAGACCGCATAGAACATCCTATTTATCCTTTTAAGTTGTTTCATACGAGAATAATAATATTTGTTGATAATCTTAGAAAATAGGAAAAAGATAAGATAAGATAAGATAAGATAAGATAAGATAAGATAAGATAAGATAAGATAAGATAAGAATATCTATAGATATTATTGATTGGTTTTGGTTGATTGGAATATTTAGCTGCCGGAGCCGAAGGCCTTTACAGTCCATTTTAGCTTCCTAAGTTATAGGTTAATCAGGGCATATTTACACCTATATTTTAAATATAGCATGTTTTTTCTAACTGTCAAGTAAAAAGCCATGTATAGCCCTTGTTTTTATAAGGCTTTTATGCTATCTTTATATGAGTAATCAACCTGTCATAAAAAGGCCTTAAATACGCAGGGGAAATTGAATCTTTTTTGGTGGGGAGGGCTGTTTTATGTTTAAGTCTCTGATAAAAAGAATACCCCTTATCATAATCTACCTTTTAATCTTATCTACATTAGGCTATCCAACAGAAGAATTAGAAAGCGCAAAGAAAAAGCAGTATAAAGTCGGAATAGTTTATATGGGCGGCAAGTCCTTTAGCCAGACTGTGGAAGGATTCAAGGCTGGCATGAGAAATCTGGGGTATAAGGACGGTAAGAATGTTGTATATGAAGTTGTCAATACCAGCGGTTCAAAGGAAAAGATTGCAGAGGCTGTAAATGGTGTAATCAAAAAGAATGTGCATGTTATATATGCTGTTACCACTCCTGTTGCAAGAGAGGCAATGCAGCAGACAGAAGGCAAATCTATTCCAATTGTATTTTCTCTTGTTGCTGATCCTGTTGGCTCCAAATTGATAAAGAGCATTAAAGAGCCGGGCGGAAATATGACAGGCATCTCAAACCTTGCGATTGAGCTTACTGAAAAGAGGCTTGAGATGTTTAAAAGGGTTATCCCAAATCTTAAAAAGGTGATGTGGATTTATGACCCGAATGTTGATGTCTCTGTTAAAGCAGCAGAGCATGCAAGAAGTGTCTGCAGCAAAATGGGGATAAGCTATATTGAGAAAAGGGCGGGTAATCAGGATGAGCTGGCAAAGGTAATTTCAAATATAAAGAGGGGGGATGCTGACGGCATCCTCCATATTGTTAATGCAATCCTTGTTGCAAATAATAAACTTTTAATAGACAAGGCAAAGAAGGAGAAGCTCCCCTATTTTACTACTGATGCAGAGATTGTAGAAGAGGGGGCGCTTGCCAATTACGGTCCGAGTTTTTATGACATAGGCAGACAGTCTGCGAGGCTTGTGGATAAGGTTCTGATGGGTGTAAAGCCCGGCGCCATTCCTGTTGAGTCGCCAGATAAATACGATTTTATTATAAATCTAAAGACAGCAAATGCTATAGATATTAAAATCCCTGAAAATGTCCTTTCAATGGCAACAAAGGTTATAAAATGAAGTTTTTTAATTTTAAAAATATAACCCTCCAGATTATTGCCTTTGGCCTTGCTATATCTTTGATTACATTTGTTTTTGCACTCCTGATTTTCTCTTCTTCTATAGAACATATTAAATCAGAGATACATGACCATAATCAATATGTTGCTGAAAATGCAGCCCAGTCAGCAGATGTTTTTTTTAAGACGATAGAAGATAATCTTTATTCAGCAGCAGCAAGTTATGAGATTGGAGCTGTTCTGGAGAAAAAAGGCGGAGACCTTTTGCCGTATCTGATAAAGCTTCCGTCTTATACAAGAGAAATAACAGTGCTTAATAAGGGCGGTGTTGAAATTGCAAAGGCGTCGCGGGAGAGGTTTATCAGCAGGGCAGGCGCAAATAAGAAAGAGGCCTCGCTTCCATTAAAAGTATTAGTAAAAGAGAACATCCATTTCGGGAAGATACACAATACAGATTTTGGAGAGCCGTGGATTACTGTTACTGTGCCTGTTAAAAATGGGACAAGGGTTAAAGGATGGCTTTCTGAAGATATAAGCCTGAAGGGTTTCTGGCATTCCATTACTGGCATACATATCGGTGAGAAGGGCTATATCTTTGCTGCAGATGAAAACGGAAGGGTTATTGCACATCCTGACTGGAGCGTTGTTATAAAAGGCGCCAATTTCAGGGCAAATCCACAGGTTGTCCGCTTTATCAATAAATGGGAGGGGAATAATATTTCATCATATAAAAATGAGAACGACGTTGAAGTAATAGGGACATACGCAGTGAGTAAAAGGACAGGGTGGGGGATAATAGCAGAGCAGCCTGTGAAAGAGGCATACAGCCAGCTTTATAATTTTAAAAACAGGCTCTTGGTTTTAATTGCTGCATCCCTTTCCTTTGCTATTTTCCTGAGCGTCTATCTTGGATGGCGGCTGACATCTCCTTTAAAGGAATTGAAGAAGAAGGCAGAGGAGTTTGGAAAGGGCTATTTAAATAACAAAATAACTATAAACAGGAAAGATGAGATAGGCGAGTTAGCCGTGACCTTCAACAATATGGCGGACTCAATCCTTGATAAGACAAATCAGCTTAAGTTAGTAAATAAGAATCTTCAGGAGATGTTTAACTGCACCATAAAATCCCTTGCAACTGTCCTTGACGGGAAATCATCGTGGACAGCAGGACATTCTGAAAGGGTAATGAATTATGCCCTTTCCATAGCAGGCTGCTTTGACATGTCTAATAATTTTGTAGAGAATGTAAGAATCTGCTCTATTCTTCATGATATTGGAAAGATATACATACCTGATAGGGTATTAGAAAAGGCAGACATCTTTACAGAAGAGGATATAAGAATATTGAGAGAACACCCTCTGCATGGGGCAAGGATATTGAGTTCAATAAAACAGTTTGAGAATATTATCCCTGCTATCCGGCATCATCATGAGCACTATAACGGAGACGGCTATCCAGACGGTCTTAGAGGTGAGGAAATACCATTTATTGCACGGATACTTGCTGTAGCAGATGCCTATGATGCCATGACAACTGACAGACATTACAGAAAGGCGAGGGATTTGTCTGATGCCATTG
>JAHFEP010000053.1 GCA_023248415.1 Nitrospirota bacterium | reverse complement strand
TCTCCTGCTTTATGCCCTTGGATGGAACATCATAAGCCGCCTCTATCTGGCCCACCCTGAACCTTCCAGCCTCTTTAACAGGAAGCATCGTCTCAATCAGCAGGGACTGTCCCTCAGCGCCATCCACATCGCCAAGCGAAACAGAGATATTGCCGTTGCCTGCAACAGACCTTCCCAAGTCAGAAATCATCGGCCTCACGCGGTATGTCTTTAATGGTTCAACACCCTTGCTCAGTTTGTATATTACGCTCAGATTGGTTGCAAGAATACCGCGAAGACCAGAAACCTCTGATGCAAACCGCGCCATAATATCCTCCGGATTCTCTATCCAGTATGAATCACCGCCGCTCTTTTCCCCGATTGAAATAAGCAGATTCTCATTCCACTCATCGCCAAGACCTACTGCTGATATAGATATGCCTGCCTTCTTCGCCTCAGTAGCAAGCCCTTCGCACTTTGGCTCATCATCCCATGTCTGACCGTCTGTTAAAAGGAGCACCCTATTTATCATATTAGGAGAAGCTCCTTTTTTAATCTCCTCCATTGCCTTCTTTATAGCATCAGATATCTGTGTGCCGCCCCGCGGGATAATCGCATCAACCTTATTTTTTATCCCCTGCTTATCAGAAGGCGCCTGATTAGAAAGCGCAACCTCCACCTCGTCGTCAAATATTACAATGGATATCCTGTCCTTTTCATTAAGGCTGTCAACTACCCTTTTTACTGCCTCCCTCAGGTTCTCAATCTTTTTCCCGTCCATTGAACCGCTCCTGTCAAGGAGAAGGCAGAGATTAATAGGCATGCCTTTACCCATGACTGACTGCCCTGTGCCGAGCTCTATCAATGTATAGAGCATCTGGCCCTCGCCTGATGCCGGCACATACTCTTTGCTCAAATGATAATTTAAGGTTAGTTCTGTCATCTTTTTCCTCCTTTCTTAATTATTAATCCTCACCACAATTGCTGTTATATTGTCAGGCCCGCCTCGCTCATTAGCTACCCTTACCAACTCCTTGCATGCATCCTGCAGAGCCGCAGCCCTTTTTATAATATGCGCAATCTCATCATCATAAACCTGATTCCATAATCCGTCTGTGCATAACAGAAGATAATCGCCTTTTCTCACCTTTGTCTGATTTACATCCACATCCACCTTTGGGTCTGTGCCTATTGTGCGAAGGAGCACATTCCCCTTTGGATGATTCCGCGCATCCTTCGCCTCAACCATCTTCATCTCCACCAGCCTTGCCACAAGTGAGTGGTCCTTTGTAAGCGGAGCTGCCTCGCCATTCCTTATCAGATAAGCCCTGCTGTCACCGACATTTGCTGCATAAACAATGCCTCCATAGAGCAGTAAAGCAACTACAGTTGTGCCCATATCCTTGCCATTCTCTTTTGCAAAATCAAAGACCTTTTTATTTGCATTAATAACAGCATCCTTTAATAAATCCTGTAGATTGTCTTTCTTGTTCTCTATGCTGTTTTGCACATCGGATATCAAGGCCTCCACTGCCATTGAGCTTGCCACATCCCCGCTCTGGTGCCCTCCCATGCCGTCTGCAACCACAAAGAGGTTTAACTCACCTGTCTTTGAACCAAACGAATCCTCATTCACCTTGCGGACAATACCTACATCTGTAATGGTGCCCACTAAAATCCCATCACCCCCTCCGGTATCAACAACAGCCTCATCTAATTTCTCACTTAACTTTCTTGCTGACGAAAAACCTCCTGCTGCTGCCTTATTTAAGGTTGACACTGTTTTATATTCCTCTTTTTCACCCCCTGCTAATCTTAAAAGGATTTTTGCAATATGTTTAACATCCTTTTTCCTTCTGCTGTGTGATATGCCCCCTTCCATAAACCTTAAACCTGCAAGATTTACCAATTTCAGCCCTTTCTCTCCTGTTAAAAAATCCTCTGTTTCAACCCCGGCTGCTGAGATATTCTGGCTGTGCAGATACTCCACAATATCCGCCATTATAATCGCTGTCTCTCTTAGCAGCCTGTCATCATACTTTCTGTCAGTAATCATCACGCCTTTTACATATTCTGCGGCCAGATACTCCTTCGCACCTGAAAAGAACCTGTCATAGAGCTTAATAATATTTGGATGCCCAATCTCTTTTTTTATAAACCCTGCCTCAGCAGAAAAATCATTAGCGCCGTCTGCCTCTAATATCTGATACACCCTGTTAGAAAGCTCAACACCGCACTGATTGCAGAAAACATCCAATCTATCATTCCCGTCATACCCGCATCCCCAGCACCTTTTGTATGCCTCTGTATCTGTAGCAAGATAGACATTACATCCTTCCATCTTCTTAAAGAACTCCTCAATCCTGTATCTGTTATTCAGGATGCTTCCTTGTTTTAATAAAGGCTCATCACTCTTATTCTCTATAACATTGGCAGCCATCTTTTCAATCCTGTCCTCAATATTTTTTAATCTGCTTTTAATGCTCCCCTCAATTGAACTTAAAATAGGGATGTTGAATATTGCCATTTAATGCCTCCTGCTATTTATAATTGCAATGCCTGTGCCAGAAGATGGAATTGGATATAACTATTTGGAATTTAATGGTTCTCAGGCAATTTAGTAAAAACAGGTAGGCATATTTAATGCAAAAACTATTCGGTTATCAGCTACAAGGTATTCGGAAATCGTATAGTGGAAATGAAGAGAAATGTATACCTTTTCTTTTAAAATGGTGCTAAGATCATGTGAAAATTTTAACAGATGAATTCGGGTGCGGGGAATAGGGGTGTATGGTAATTTATCTTGACGCTTGTTACCTTACAAGATACAATAATTAACAAATTGTATGGCAACATAAATTGTAATGAAGATTGAGTTTTATCAGCAGGTGGCAATATGCTCAATAAAGGAGTAAGCAAAAAGATAGTTTCTGCCTTTTTAAAACTTTGCAATCTGAATCTATCTGCTATTATTCTCTATGGCTCTCATGCCGAGGATAGAGAGACACCTTACTCAGACATAGACCTTCTCATCATAATCAACAGAGGATTTGCGGATTGGCGGGAAAAAAGAGCAGTTGAGGTTGCCATGAGAAGAGAAACTCTATCAATCGGGCAGATTTCGCCAAAGGTAATGACCCCTAAAGAATTATTATCAGCCATTGAAAGCTATAATCCCCTTGTCTTAAATGCTATATTATCAGGCAAGACATTGTATGATACTGGGATTTTAAAGAAGGTAAAAAAACAATTTAAAAATATTTATAGAAAAAAGGTCATTAAAACTAAAGAAGGCTACTGGGAGGTAGCCGTATGACCGATAAAGAGAGGCTTAAGAAGATTGCCCTCGCCTTCCTTGTTGAATCACAATCAGACTATAAAGCAGTCAGTATCCTCATTAAAAACAGGCAATATAACCTCGCCATATATCATGCCCAGCAATGTATTGAGAAACTTCTTAAAGCCTGTCTGGCAGCAGAAAGCAAAATCGGAATCTATAAGCATGAAATCTTCTCTTTCTTTAAAGAAAATATTGGAGATAGATTTAAGAAAGATGAAATGAAGATTTTGGCGGAGAACATTCCAGAACTTGAGGAGGAATGGTCTGCCACAAGGTATCCCGGCTGGGAGAGCGGGGAAATCTGGATACCTTCTGAAGAATATACAATTGATGATGCAAAAAAGATGAAAAGGCAGATGGAAGCATCATCCAAGATACTAAAAAAATTCCTTAAAGAAAAACACAGAATTAAACTGAAATAACATTCAAACAAATTAAAGGCTTTAAACAATAATATTTTCTCCCTTATGAGGAGAGGGATAGAACCTGCCCCTCAGTGCTTTTATCTGGGAAAAAGTGGAAATATTCTGAAGTCTTCAGGAGTGGAGTTGCGCAACATTAAAGATATTTGAATTAAATCTCCAATTGAATAAATGCCTCAGAGGGGAAAGGTTGCAGAAATTTTATGCACATAGCCTTGAGGGGAAACCGATAAGCGAATGGCACTCGCTTGAAGGGCATCTGAAGGGCACGGCTGAGCTATCAGCTAAGTTTGCCGATGAATTCTGGTGCGGGGAATGGGGGTATCTGGCGGGGCTGTGGCATGATTTGGGGAAGTATGCAAGATGACAAAATATTATGCGCATAGTGCTAATAAAATCGGTAAGAAAAAACATGTTCTTAAAGATCATCTGTCTTCAGTCAGCACAATAATACGCGAAATTTTACCAAATTCTCATCTTGCAGATGAAGCAATACTGGCAGGTTTACTACATGATTTCGGTAAATATGGCGATTTGTTTCAGGATAGGCTTAGAGGCGAAGCACAAGGAATTGATCATTGGTCTTTGGGCGCGTGGTTGGCGCTTGAATATAAAGCGATAGTGGCTGCGCTTGCAATACATGGCCATCACGTTGGCTTGAAATATCTCAGCAAAGACTTTTTAAAGTCTCTTAATCCAAAACAACTTACAATAAATCATCCGCTGCAACTCCGATTAAGCGAAGCAAATCTCGATATTCTAAAAGCGCGCCTGACTGCTGATGGAATAGAGCCAAGAATTAAAAGCACGTTATTAGGCAATGAATTAAACAGCACTATCAGCACTATGCTTGATATCCGCATGGTATTTTCTACGCTGGTAGATGCAGATTTTCTTGATACCGAAGCACATTTTAATGGCACATCAGAAGGGAAACAATATCGTCAGCGAGGTCCAGTATTACAGGAAGAACGTGCATTGGAAATACTGCTTGAACATATAAAGGAAGTGCAAGCCCATACACAGGCTTCACAGAAAGTTACAGAGGTGCGATCCTCATTGCTTAATAACTGCCTGAAAGTGGCAGGTTCGGGAACAGGTTTATACACCCTTACTGCTCCAACTGGCAGCGGAAAGACATTGGCGATGTTAGCGTTCGCCCTAAAGCACGCGATAGAGAAAACGATAGAGAAAAAATTGAGAAGAGTCGTAATAGTGCTACCATATCTCTCAATCATTGAACAAACTGCTTCTATTTATCGGGGGATTTTTGAGTCTCACTTTGGACGACACTATGTTTTGGAACATCATTCGCTTGCGGAAGTCGGGGTCGAAAAAACTAAATCTGATAGTGAAGGCAAAGCAGGTGAACAAGAGGCTGCTGAAAGACAGAGGCGGTTGCTTGCTGAGAACTGGGACGCTCCTCTGATTGTTACCACAAGCGTTCAGATGCTTGAATCACTTTTTTCTAACCGACCCTCGGCCTGTAGAAAACTTCACCGTTTAACTCGTTCAGTAATTATGTTTGATGAAGTACAGACTCTACCGACAAATCTTGTTGTGCCTACGCTCGCAGCATTATCGCACCTTGCACATAACTATGGTTCAAGTGTGGTTTTCTCAACGGCTACTCAGCCTGCCTTTGAACATCTGCATAAAGCCGTCAAATCTCATTGTACAACTGGCTGGCAGCCACACAAAATAGTTTCTGAGCCACAAAACCTTTTTACCAATATGAAACGTGTACATGTTTCATGGGACAGCCCGGACAAAGGTACAAGCTGGAATGAACTGGCGAAAGACCTGAAGAAACATTCTCAGGCACTATGCATTGTAAACATTAAACGTCATGCAAGGATAGTTTGGGAGAAAATCGGGGAAGAAGCGTTTCATCTTTCTACAAATCTTTGTCCAGCTCATCGCAGAGTTGTTTTAGATACAATATGTAACAGACTGCTTAGCAAGGAACCCGTACACCTTATTGCCACTCAATGTATCGAGGCAGGAGTAGATGTGGACTTTCCAGTGGTCTACAGAGCATATGCACCACTTGAAGCTATCATACAGGCGTCAGGCAGATGCAACCGCGAAGGCAGGCAGGACAAGCTTGGAAAAGTTCATGTATTTCAGCCATTGATTGGAAACAATGAAAACGAATTTCCTGATCCAGGTTACGGGCAAGCAGCGCAGATTACGAAGATGCTATTTAGGCGACATGGGGAAGATAAAATGTACCTTGATAATCCGGATTTTATAACGGCTTATTATCACGAACTTTACGATATCAGCAGGCCGGAAGCGATGAATAGAACTCAAAGGCTATTGGAATATGTCACCGCTGGAAGTTTTCCAGATATAGCGAAGGAATATAGGTTGATTAAACAGGATGCCATCAATGTTCTTGTACCTTACCAACTTCACATTGATGAATTCCGCAAGCTAAACGATGAAGCAAACAAAATTGGACTAACTGCTGCATGGATAAGGCGCGCCCGTCCGTTAACAGTTAGTCTCTATCGCCCAAAACCTGATGATACTATTTGGGATTCGCTTATTACCGTAAAGGTGGCGGGAAGAAAGGAGCGTGAACAAAACGACTGGTTTATTTACATAATAGAGAAAGATTATCATCCTGTGTTGGGGCTAACCCCTTCGGGTTCACTCAATACATGGATTGGATGAAAGGAGAAAAAGTTATGCGTGGTAAAACTCATTGTCTGGAAGTATGGGGCGATTTTGCCTGCTTTACCCGACCGGAAATGAAGGTAGAGCGTTTCAGCTATCCCGTCATCACACCCTCTGCAGCACGAGGGATATTTGACGCCATCTACTGGAAAAGGTCTTATGGTTTTTACTGGCAGGTAGAAAAAATTGAGATGCTGTCACCGCCGCGATATATCGCACTAAGACGCAACGAGGTGAAAGACAAAGCTCCAAGTGAACGCACGATACTTGCATGGAAAAATGGAAAGACTGAAATAGAACCATTATGGGCAGATGGGGGTAAAGACTTCCTTGGTACTGATCAAAAAGGACGTACACAGCGGCAAACTATGGCTCTAAAGGATATTCGCTATCGTCTTTATGCGCATCTTGCTTTCCGTGGTAACGATCAGAATACAAAAACTTTTGATGCCCAATTTGAACGGCTTTCAAGTCATGGCAAGTGTTTTTACCAGCCTTATTTCGGGTGCAGGGAGTTTCCGGCTTACTTTGAATTAGTAGATAGTGATTCTCAGCGTCAGCCTCCAATCACATTAGATTTGGATCTCGGCTGGATGCTTTACGATGTATTTGATCTTAACCAAGCAAACGATGACAATGCCCCACCACGCATTAGCGTATTTCATGCACGTATTTCAAAAGGTGAAATGAAGGTGCCGGAATACAACGATCCAGCAGTAAAAAAAGTAGAGGAGGTGCCCCATGCTTGATGCACTTCTGAAGAAGGCAGGGAAGACAGAACCAGGGTTCACACGCAAAACTATAAAATGGGCAATTACCTGTACAAGTGATGGGCGATATACCGGAGTAGTTCCTCTATCTGAAGGCAAAGGACAGGAGTTTTTGCAATGCCCAATTTTTAGTTTTTCTGATTTGATAGGCGGCGGAGAGTCACGTTCTCATTTTCTTGCAGAAAGTTTATCTACAGTAGTGCTTTACTGGAAAGACGATCTTGAACCAAAAGAGCAGGAGAAGTCTCGATCAAAGCATGAATATTTCTGTTGCTTGTTAAAAGATGCTTCAAAAGTTGCACCGTATCTATCAGTTGCAGCAAAGATTTTGACAGATGAGAATATTATTTCAACTATTCGCTCTGATTTGAAACAGCAAAAAGCTAAACCTACAGATACCGCAACTATTTTGATAGATAGCATAATCCCACTTGAACAAAACGACTGGCATGGCTGGTGGCGTGAGTTTCGCAAAAGTTTGCGTGGAATAAGCGAGCCTGTGCCCATGATGCGATGTGTAGCTACAGGTGATCTTATTGAACCAATCTTGGTGCATCCAAAAAAAATTACAGAATTAGTAGGTGTCGGTGGTTTGGCATTCGGTGACGTACTGGCAGGATTTGATAAAGAGGCATTTCAGTCTTATGGTCTGGAGCAGGCATCAAATGCAGCTATGTCTGAAGAAACTGCTACCGCATATGCAGAAACATTGAATCAGTTAATCAGAGAGAAAAGAGTAAAACTCGGCGGCACAATTTCCACTTATTGGTTTCTTGAGACAATCCCGGATGAAGATGATCCGTTGTCATGGCTCTCTGAACCGACGGAGCAGACACAGGCTTCCGCTGAATTAAAGGCGCGGGAATTACTCAGAGCAATACATGAAGGGAAACGGCCAGACCTTGCAAATAACCGCTATTTTGCGATCATGTTATCTGGCGCTGCAGGACGAGTCATGGTACGTGGAATCTTGCAGGGTACTTTTGAAAGCCTTGCATCCAATATTGATAGATGGTTTTACGATCTATCAATAGTTGACCGTGAAGGAACAGGGAGTACACGGCGACCCAAATTTTTCTCTGTAGTAAACGCCATTGAGTTTTTATCAAAGGATGGCAAGATACTGCGGAACATTGATGATGTGCCGCCTCCTTTGATACGTGAGTTATGGCGATCTGCAATTACCGGCGGTCAGATTCCCTCATCAGCAATGAGCCGTACACTTATGCGAATCAGATCGGATGTCGTTTCAGATATGCCGCCGTTGGAAACCCGCTTTTCAATCATAAAATCTTATTTACTTAGGAAAGGAGACGAAAACATGCAACCATACTTGAATCCCGAACACCCACATCCAGCTTACCACTGCGGCAGACTGCTCGCGGTGCTTGCCCGCTTGCAGCGTGCTGCGCTTGGAGATGTCAGTGCAGGAGTAGTACAGCGTTATTACACTGCTGCAAGCCAGACACCGGGTCTTATTTTTGGACGGCTTGCTGCCAATGCTAAAAACCACCTTGGCAAATTAGAAGGAGGTCTGGCTTTCTGGTATGAAGACCAGATTGCTGAAATAATGGGGCGTATTAAAGAGACCGTTCCTCGCACGCTTACATTAGAGGAGCAGAGTCTATTTGCACTCGGCTATTATCAGCAACTTGCTTCACTCAACGCTGGCAAAGGTAGAAAACAGAAAGATAGTGATAATAACAATCTTAATAAGAAGGAGGAAAACTAATGAGTATCCAAAATCGTTATGAATTTTTGTTTTTATTCGATTGCGAGCATGGCAACCCTAATGGTGACCCGGACGCGGGGAATGCCCCACGTATTGATCCTGAGGATATGCGGGGATTAGTGTCTGATGTGGCTCTTAAGCGCAGAGTGCGCAACTATGTGCAAGTAGCTCAAGGCAATGCTGCTCCGAATGCAATCTTCATTGAACATGCAACAAATTTGAACCGTCCTATTACTAAGGCTCATGAGGAAACGGGTGGCGTGCCTGAAAAAGGCGCTTCAAAAAGCAAAGTAAAAGAAGCCCGTAAATGGATGTGCAAGACCTTCTATGATGTACGCACATTCGGCGCAGTAATGAGCACAGGACCCAACGCAGGACAAGTTCGTGGACCAGTACAATTTTCCTTTGCACGTTCGATAGATTCCGTTCTGCCTCTTGATATTTCCATAACACGAATGGCCGTTGCAGAAGATGTAAAAGGAGCTAAGACATCAGATGACTATCTTAAATGGGAGAATGAGCAAGACGAAGACAAGCTCCGTACAATGGGGCGTAAGAATCTTATCCCTTATGGATTGTATGCAGCAAAAGGTTTTGTCAGCGCGCATCTTTCTGATGACGAAGCAGGCACAGGTTTTTCCGAAAATGACCTTGCTCTTTTATGGGAAGCTCTTGCAAAAATGTATGATCATGACCGTTCTGCAAGCAAAGGGTTCATGTCTCGCCGTGGACTTTATGTATTTAAACACGTTGGAACTGATGCAAATCAGGAACAGCAGTTAAGACAGGCGATGCTTGGCTGTGCACCTGCGCAAGCTCTGCTAGATTTAGGTAAGGTAATCGATATCAACAAGAATGATAACGTGACGAGTCCACGCAGATTTGAGCATTATACTGTAACTGTAAACAAAGACAGAATACCCGCAGGAGTTGAATTGTGGACGTGGAATGATAATACAGGTGGTCTGGTGAGGGAACATCCTGGTGCTTGATCCATTATCCGAGAAATACAATGAAGATGATCTTATTCATCTTGCAGCACTTAATCAATACCTATACTGCCCGCGCCGTTGTGCGTTGATTCACATCGAGCAATTGTGGGAGGAAAATCTCTTCACTGCTGAAGGCAGGATTATGCATGATAAGGTTGATACTGCTGATAAGGAATCAAGGGGTAAGATTCGTATTGAGTATGGTGTGCCGATGCGGTCGCTCAGGCTTGGTCTAATCGGAAAGGCTGATGTTGTTGAATTCCACAAGAGGGACGATGGGACGTGGATACCCTTTCCTGTGGAATACAAAAGGGGCAAGCCTAAGATAGATAACTGCGACAAGGTTCAACTGTGCGCTCAGGCAATTTGTCTTGAGGAGATGCTGAATATTGAAATCAGGGAAGGCGCTCTTTTTTACGGCCAGACACGGCGCAGGGAGGATGTGGCTTTTGATAAAGCCTTGCGGGCTGAGACAGAGGAGGCGGCAAAAAAGGTGCATGAGCTTATTGAATCAGGCATTACCCCGAAGGCTGAATATTCAAAGAAGTGCAAGAAGTGTTCTCTGCTTAATCTCTGCTTGCCGAAGGTAAGTGGTAAGGCGAGTAAATATTTGCTGGCAGTAATGGAGGATGAATAAAGGATGCCTATGAAAAAAAAAGGGGACAGCATGCCAATTAAAAGCAATTTACTTTTTTATCAGACAGAGGACGGAAAAACCATGCTTGAAGTCCGGCTGCAGGATGAGACTGTCTGGCTGAACCAATTAACTATGGCGGAGCTATTCCAAACAACAAAGCAGAATATCAGCCTTCATCTCAGAAATGTCTTTGCGGAAAAGGAACTGCAGGAAAATCGAGTTGTCAAGGAATACTTGACAACTGCTGCCGACGGCAAGACCTACTCCACTAAATTTTACAATCTTGAAGCGATTATTGCTGTAGGCTATCGGGTAAAATCCCTTCGCGGCACACAGTTCCGAAAGTGGGCTACCGAAAGATTGAACGAGTATATCGTAAAAGGCTTTACAATGGATGATGAGCGCCTGAAAGAAATCAATAATATCGGCTCCGATTACTTTGATGAGATGCTTGAACGGATACGTGACATCCGCTCCAGCGAAAAACGTTTTTATCAGAAAATCCGCGACATCTATAAACTTGCGGCTGATTATGACCCGAATACGGAAGAAACTTTGGAATTTTTCAGCATTGTTCAGAACAAGCTGCACTTTGCCGTTTCAGGCAAAACCGCGGCAGAGATAATTTCTGAACGGGCGGATGCTTTAAAGCCCAATATGGGCTTGACCTCATGGAAAGGCGCAAAAGTCCGCAAAGGGGATGTGACCATTGCAAAGAATTACCTTAATCACGAGGAGATGAAACATCTTAACCGCATTGTGGAAATGTACCTGAACTATGCTGAAGATCAAGCAAAACGCCGCAGGCAGGTCTTTATGCGCGACTGGCGGCAAAAACTTGATGCCTTTTTACAATTCAACGAGAGGGATATTCTCACTAATGCAGGCAAGGTGACTAAGGAGGTAGCCGACAAACTGGCTCTTGACCAGTATGAAACCTTTCACCATAACCGGCTTGCAAGCGAGGCAAAAGAGGAAGCCCTTGCTGATGATGAAGAGCTAAGGCATATAGAATCGGTTATTGAGGAAAAGAAGAAACTGGGACGTAAACGGTAAATAAAAATGTTATGAGGTCAGAATGAAAAAGCTTCTTAACACTCTCTTTGTTACAACACAGGGGGCATATCTTGCTAAGGAAGGCGAGACTGTTGTGGTGAAGGTTGACGGTATGGTTAGCCTGACTATTCCGGTTCATACGCTCGGCGGCATTGTCTGTTTCGGCCAGATATCATGCAGTCCGTATCTGATGGGATTCTGCGCGGAGAACGGTGTGGCAATCAGCTTTCTTACAGAGAACGGCGGTTTTCTTGCAAAGGTTCAGGGGCCGGTGTCTGGCAATGTGCTTTTAAGGCGCGAACAGTATCGCAGGGCAGATGATTTAAAAACCTCTGCCTTAATAGCGCAGGCAGTATTAACCGGCAAAATCGCCAACTGCCGTTCAGTGCTTCAACGCGCATTGAGAGACCATTCAGAAAAGATTGATGCGGATGCGGTTTCACAGGCTTCTCAGAGGCTTGCAAATTCAATGAGGAGGCTGCAAGCGGAATCGCCTCTTGATATCTTGCGCGGAATAGAGGGCGAGTCTGCAAATGCCTATTTTGAGGTATTTGATCATCTGATTACCTCACAGAAAGATGATTTTAAATTTAATGAAAGAAACAGGCGGCCTCCGCTGGATAATGTAAACTGCCTGCTCTCTTTTTTATATACGATTGTAATGCACGATGTGCGTTCTGCGCTTGAGACTGTGGGACTTGATCCTGCTGTTGGCTTTCTGCACAGGGACCGCCCCGGCAGATACAGCCTTGCGCTTGACCTTATGGAGGAGTTTCGTCCTTTCTTTGCCGACCGTTTGGCTCTTTCATTAATCAATCTTTGTCAGGTGCAGGCTAAGGGCTTTCAGAAAAAAGAATCAGGAGCAGTGTGGATGGATGATGATACAAGAAAGGCTGTTTTAATTGCCTATCAAAAGCGGAAACAGGATGAGATACTGCATCCGTTTTTAAATGAAAAGGTGACTATTGGCCTGCTCTTTCATACACAGGCATTGCTAATGGCCCGTTATTTACGCGGGGATATGGATAATTATCCGCCTTTTATATGGAAGTGATTGAAAAATAGGCGCAAAGGGGCAAAGGCACAGAGGCACAAAGGAAAAACTATGAAAACAATAAAGAGCTATAGAGATTTGGTTGTATGGCAAAAATCGATGGCGTTGGTAACCGAAATTTATTCAACAACAAGATTGTTTCCGAAAGAAGAACTCTATGGACTGGTATCGCAAATAAGAAGAAGTGCCGTATCAATACCGAGTAATATTGCAGAAGGATATGGCAGATATTCTACAAATGACTATACTCGTTTTTTACAAATAGCAATCGGCTCTTTATATGAATTACAAACTCAACTGGAGATTTGCTTGAATTTAGGGTATCTATCAAGAGATACTTTTGAAAGGATTTATGAATCGAGTAGAGAAATAGAAAGGATGATGAGCAGCTTAATTAAAAAAGTTGGCAAAGAGAATTAAATTTTGTCCCTTTGTGCCTTTGTATCTCTGTGCCTCTGTGCCTTAGTTGGAGGGAATATGCTTGTTCTGATAAGCTATGATGTTGCATCTGATGATACAGGGCAGCGCCGATTGCGAAGGGTTGCCCGCGCATGCAAGGATTACGGGCAGAGGGTGCAGTACTCCGTATTTGAATGTATTGTTGACCCTGCTCAGTGGACGATGCTAAAGGATAGATTGATTTCGGAGATTGACCCTGAAAAGGACAGCCTGAGGTTTTATTATCTTGGCTCTAACTATAAGCATCGTGTAGAGCATGTAGGAGCGAAAAAAACGATTGAGCAGGACGGGCCGTTGATTGTTTAACCATAGATTCCCCTCTCCCATAAGGGGAGAGGGATAAGGTAAGAGGTATTAAAAAGCATCTGCGAACCATCAGCTTACATAGTTTTCCCGTATGGTTCGCAATTCACAAAACATGTTTTGAAATAAAGGGAATGTCCCGCTGCTCTTTGACAATTTAATATTTTTTGGATTGTTTAGTGAAAGGTTCGCAAAAAGCGGTCATTAAGTAGTTAATTTGTAATAAGTTATAAAGAAACAGTCGCCCCTCGCGCAGGGGCGTGGATTGAAACTTATACTTTTTATTGGATGACCTTAGATACACAGTCGCCCCTCGCGCAGGGGCGTGGATTGAAACTTTAAAACGCAAATAAATAAACTGCTGATACCGAGTCGCCCCTCGCGCAGGGGCGTGGATTGAAACGAGTTTATAGAGGAGTCCCAAAAAATAGTTATTCGTCGCCCCTCGCGCAGGGGCGTGGATTGAAACGACAACTACGGAATGATTGAGATACGAAACATCGTCGCCCCTCGCGCAGGGGCGTGGATTGAAACAATAGATCTCGGGCCAATAACGTCTGTGCCTTAGTCGCCCCTCGCGCAGGGGCGTGGATTGAAACATATCTGCTTTATGAGCTTGATATATCTACTATGTCGCCCCTCGCGCAGGGGCGTGGATTGAAACGACACTATATCTGGAGTGCCGCCGCTGTTAATGGTCGCCCCTCGCGCAGGGGCGTGGATTGAAACACATTGTCTTTGCCATATTCATCTATGACAAGCGTCGCCCCTCGCGCAGGGGCGTGGATTGAAACGCTTTACTTGCATTGCTTGGTGATATGGTGCCGTCGCCCCTCGCGCAGGGGCGTGGATTGAAACTATAACCATGCTTTAACCATGTATGCCCTGTATAGTCGCCCCTCGCGCAGGGGCGTGGATTGAAACCAATATTTTCAAATCCAGCGGCGCCGAGAATTGCGTCGCCCCTCGCGCAGGGGCGTGGATTGAAACTGGCTTAACAGCCTATCATCAAGGCGACCCGAGAGGGTCGCCCCTCGCGCAGGGGCGTGGATTGAAACATATCTGAGATTTGAGCTTGATATATCTGATTTCGTCGCCCCTCGCGCAGGGGCGTGGATTGAAACTGCCACTCAAAGCTGCCATATTTTATCTCTCCATGTCGCCCCTCGCGCAGGGGCGTGGATTGAAACATCTGCAAATTGGTCTAATGGCTGGTGAAATAATGTCGCCCCTCGCGCAGGGGCGTGGATTGAAACATCACGGTCGGAGGCTGTCAGAAAGAAGTCGGCGTCGCCCCTCGCGCAGGGGCGTGGATTGAAACTTATACTCTTGCAGGCATATATATATGATAAACAGTCGCCCCTCGCGCAGGGGCGTGGATTGAAACAAACTTGGCATTACAGAAGCGCGCACACCATACGAGTCGCCCCTCGCGCAGGGGCGTGGATTGAAACAACAAAGAACTTGAGGCGCTCCGCAGCCTTATACAGTCGCCCCTCGCGCAGGGGCGTGGATTGAAACATAAACATGTTACAGAAGGGATTAAAAGGCAGAAGTCGCCCCTCGCGCAGGGGCGTGGATTGAAACTTATACTGCTCGGTATCTGGTCAAATGAAATCATTGTCGCCCCTCGCGCAGGGGCGTGGATTGAAACACGATACATCTCTAAAACTCT